>NZ_JAAKEF010000005.1:0-116134 GCF_011039055.1 Adlercreutzia sp. ZJ154 | reverse complement strand
TTGTTAGATCGGCATTGCAAAGAATGCCGTTATAACTTGAGTAAACAGGGTTTTCCTCTGCCACATGTATTGCTGTGGCATTTGGAAACAATTGGAAAAAGCCTACATCGATAGATTTAACTGTAGACGGAATAGTTATAGAGGTAACGCCAAGTGCTTTCTCAGCTTCGGCATAATATTCACTTGTGTAGGGATTTTTGGCGCTTTGGGAGTTTTCAACATCTGTGGCGCTTTCGACATTTGCAGCGCTTTTAGAATTTGCCGCATTTGTGGAATTTGCCGCACCTTCAATATTATTTGATTGAGTTACCGCACCAGCGGTTGAAATTTTTTGGGTTTCTGCGGGGTTTTCAGGGTTTAACCTAAAATCACAGAACCCCCCCCCCCATTTCTATATTCGAACTTATGTTCGTTACTGTATAGGTTTTCTCACCAGAAACAACTTGTGCAGGAATTTCTAGTGCACCTTCGGGGCTTGTGCTAAAACCAACCAGTGTTGCTGTGGCTGTTTTTTCATCTGCCACATAGTTTAGATCGTTGTAGGTAAACATGGTGGCAATATCTGCATCTAAGTTCACAGGAACACTTGCGCGCACTACATCTTGCACTTCTATAGGAGTAGCGACAAGCGCATTTGCGTCTTCTTGTGTCTGCATATTTGTTGTATTGGTTTTAGAATCTGTTGCATCCGCCGCATTGCCTTTATTGTTTTCATCTGCAAAAGCTGCAAACGGCGCAAGAGAGCATGCTAGCGTTGTGGACAAAACCACAGAAGCAGCTCGTTTGAGCATAGTAGTGTCACTCATATCTATCTGTCCCTTAATGTTCATCATCTATTGCGTCCCGTGCAATAACTGCCTTGATGAACTTCGTCTTTTTTATACCCGATGCCTTTTAAGGCTGAACAATTTATACGCCTCGCGCAAAGCAAAATGCAAGCATAAATTTGAGAATGGGCAGAGCCCTTCACGATTTCAACAGATATGCAATTATCTTATCAAGATATAATACAAGCGTTCTAAATATCGAACATTATGTGAAGATTTCCCAGTTAAAAGAGTATTTTTTGCCTCTTACTTCCCTTATTAAACACAATACACTATAATGCAATTATCATTCATTTTGGATGCAATTAGGAGTAAATATGCCAGCCTTGCAATTAAAAGACTGCCCCCCTGATGTATACGACACATTACGAATATGTGCCAACAACGAAGACCGAAGCATTGCCCAGCAAACTCTGCACATACTTAGAAATTATCTAGATTTATACAATCAGGTGCGTGGCACAACCAATCCCGATAGTGTGATATTTAATCCAAATTTAGCCGCGTGCCATATTAACGAAGAAACTAGATTGAAAATTAGAACAGAACAGCGCAGGAAATTATTCGAAAAGATTAGTTTATTAGAACCGATCGAGCTATCTGAGGATTTTCAAGATACGGCAGAAATGATAAGGCAAGAACGCGAATCCCGAATGGATCGTATAATTCCAGAATTAGCAGGTAAATAATGGTTGTTATGGATTGTAGTGCCGCGGTTAATATTGCTTTAGACAATGAAAAAGGAAACGGGCTTCTTATGCTCTTGCAGCCTAATGAAGAAATTATTGCCCCTACTTTTTTTCGCATAGAATTGAGAAATTCATTTTGGAAATATATTGTCCATGGCGAGATGGACGAGCTTACAGCCCAAGAACGAATGACATACGCAGAAAGCCTTATTACCAAATTTGTACATACCGAAGACTATATGACGGAGGTCTTCTCTCAAGCTGTAAAGTTTCAACATCCCGTATATGACATGCTCTATCTGTGTATGACGCGGCGCAATGGAGCCACTTTGTTCACACTAGATCAAAAGCTAATGCAGATATGTCGCGAAGCAAAAGTTAACTGCACCGAACTGGTAGATTTTTAACTAGTTGCTATCCAATTAATGTTGCGTTATTTTTGATTGCGCATAATTCGTTAACACTTTAGGAGATCTCATGTCCAAACAAGAACCATCTATAGATCAGTGGCTAAAAGAAGCGAAAACATCGCCGGAAGCAGAGCAATGCGGCATGTTTCTTACCCACAACGGCGTAGTGCGTATAACTCCGAAAGCACAGGTGCGTGAAGGCGTTGAAGGGCTAGGCAATGTTGCGCAAGTAGAATTCAGCTACGATGCAGCTGGTGTAGACGCAGCTATAGAAGAAGCGCTTACGTGGCCCGGTGTGTATTATGTGCGCGTATGGTTAAATGAAGGTAAGTTAGGTGTGGGCGACAGTCTGATGTACGTTTTAATCGGCGCAGATATACGCCCGAACTGCATTGACGCACTACAGAAGCTTGTGGGCAAAATCAAAAACGACCTAGTTGTAGAGAAGGAAATATACGCCTAGTTACGAATTAACTAATCCCACGGATCTGGCTCATAAAAAGGCTCGATATACGGTCTGTCGCTATACGGATCGTACCCGTCATCATCTTCATTGGCGGCACGTAAATAAAGGTCGCGCTTAGCAGACTTCTTAGAAGAGCCGTGTGCTTTTGCCGCGACTCTTCTCTTTTCATCAGAATCCAACTCAGATTTTTTCATAGCCTACTGCCCCATCCAATGAAAATATCAACAGTGAAATCAGAAAGACGAAGTGAAGGCTGCGTAGCTTTCGAACATAGCCTTCCTGATTTCACGCATCGAATATAGAACCTAATCTACAATCCGTAAGTAAAGCCTGAAAGACGGAGTGAAGGCTGCGTAGCTTCTGAACGTAGTCTTTCAGGCTTTACGGCTTTACAGCTTTACACATCAACACACCCTATTGGAAGTACTTTACTCCAGCTTCAAAAATTGGCTGATACAAATTGCCGGGAACGTTCTTGTACAAATTAGCTCCCGCGCGTTCAGTGTGCCCCATTTTCCCAAGCACTCGTCCATCCGGACTGGTTATTCCCTCTATAGCCAACATACTGCCATTCGGGTTAACAGCCAAATCCATCGAAGGCTTAGCACAAGAATCTACATACTGAGTAGCTACCTGCCCCGCCACAACCAGTTTATCCAACAGGTCAGGTGGTGCCACAAAGCGCCCTTCGCCATGACTTATAGCTACAGTATGCACGTCACCCACCTTGCATTCTGCAAGCCACGGCGACAAATTAGAAGCCACCCGCGTATGCACCAAACGACTTTGATGACGTCCTATCTGATTGAATGTTAACGTTGCACAATCGGCATCTATAGGACGAATATCTCCATAAGGCACAAGCCCCAATTTCACCAGCGCTTGAAAACCGTTGCATATGCCAAGCATTAAACCATCGCGATTTTGTAGCAAATCGCGCACAGCGTCGGTCACAGCAGGCGCACGGAAAAACGATGTTATAAATTTCGCCGACCCATCGGGTTCATCGCCCCCCGAAAAACCACCCGGCAACATAACTATTTGTGCACTTCGAATAAGTTTCGCTAATTCAGCGGTACTTTCTCGTACTGCATCGGGCGACAAATTGTTAATAACATACGTAGTGGCACGCGCGCCCGCACGCTCAAACGCTGCCGCAGAATCATATTCGCAATTATTTCCGGGAAACACCGGAATAACAACATGAGGCCGAGCAATAGCCGCGCCGCTATAAGTTGTTGCAGAGCCCGCGCTATAGCTAATTACAGAAATATCTTCTGCCACCTCTGTTTCTTCACGCTTAGTGCGATACGGAAATACGCTTTCAATACCAGATTCCCATACCTCTTGAAGTTCATCCAAGTTAAGTGTTTCTTCGGGCAACGCCAATTCGTAAGCTTTTGTCACCGTACCTATAACGTTAATTTCTATATCGTCTGTGGAAGCAGGCACCTGCACACGCTCGTCCATCTCTAAGATGAACGACCCATATGCAAGGCTAAACAGCGTGTCCGCAGCTGAAGTTGCACCAAAAATAGGAGGCAAATTATTTAAGCTAACACCCAAGCGATTGCCTACGCACATCTTAAACAACGCTTCTGCCACGCCACCGTAGCCAGAAGTGCTAGCGGCAAGCACTTCGCCGCGACCAATAGCGGCTTCCACCCAATCTAGCACGACGCACGCAGATGCCGCGCTAGGCACAATGTCGCTCGCATAGTCTCTGGAATATTTGGGAGACACTAACACTACGCGACTTCCCGCAAGCTTAAATTCGGGCGATGTAATTCTGTCCACACAGCCCACAGCTGTCGCAAAAGATACCAGTGTAGGCGGCACATCAAGCTGTTCAAAACTGCCCGACATAGAATCTTTACCACCAATTGCGCCAATATGGAAATCTAACTGCGCCATTAGCGCACCCAAAACAGCTGCAACTGGCTTTCCCCAGCGCGCAGGCTCGTCGCGCAATTTTTCAAAATACTCTTGGAATGTTAAATATATATCAGCACGTTTGAAACCCGTAGCCACAAGTTTTGCCACTGATTCCAATACTGCAATATAGCTACCTATGAACGGATCAGCTTCGGTTAAGTAAGGGTTAAAGCCCCACGAAAGCCCAGAAACTGTAGTGGTCTTACCACCTAAAACTGGCAGCTTCGCCACCATTGCCAAAGCAGGTGTAAGTTGCGTGGCACCACCAAAAGGCATAAGAACAGTAGCTGCACCTATTGTAGAGTCGAACCGTTCCGCTAGACCCTTATTCGAAGCAACGTTTATATCGGATAACAGCGCGCAGAAACGCTGCTTGATAGTGTCGTCGTCATTCGGCAAAACCGCCTTGCTGCCGCCTGTAGCCTTTCGCACTTCAACAGCTTGAAACTTCGGTGCCCCATTGCTGGCAAGAAATTCGCGAGAAACATCAACAATATTCTTACCGCGCCACGTCATGCGTACACGCGGCTCAGCTGTAACACGCGCCACTGGAGTAGCTTCCAAATTTTCCTCGTGCGCCAAGCCAATGAATGCCTCAACATCTTCGGAAGCCAATGCGACCGCCATGCGCTCTTGACTTTCAGAAATAGCTATTTCGGTACCATCTAACCCGGCATACTTCAAAGGTACTGCGTCTAAGTTAATCTGTAAACCATCGGCAAGTTCTCCTATTGCTACAGAAACGCCGCCCGCACCAAAATCGTTGCAGCGTTTTATCATGCGGCAAGCCTCGCCCCGCCTAAACAAACGCTGTATTTTGCGCTCGACCGGGGCGTTGCCCTTCTGCACCTCGGCACCACAGTTTTCCAAGCTGTTCAGCCCATGCGCCTTCGACGACCCCGTGGCACCACCTATACCATCACGCCCGGTACGACCGCCCAGCAAAACCACAACATCACCCGGCGCTGGCGTTTCCCTGCGAACATGATCAGCCGGCGTAGCGCCTACAACCGCACCAATTTCCATACGCTTTGCCGCATACCCCGGATGGTAAAGTTCGTTTACCTGCCCGGTAGCCAATCCAATCTGATTGCCATACGACGAATAGCCCTCAGCTGCCGTTATACATAACTTACGCTGGGGCAACTTACCGGGCAACGTGTCAGACATGGGCGCGGTAGGATCAGATGCACCCGTTACGCGCATCGCCTGATACACATAGCTGCGCCCTGAAAGCGGATCGCGAATGGCACCACCAACACACGTAGCCGCACCACCAAAAGGCTCAATCTCGGTAGGATGATTGTGCGTCTCGTTCTTGAACAAATACAACCAATCCTGCAGTTGCCCGTCAACATCCACTTTTACGCGCACAGTGCAAGCATTTATTTCTTCAGACTCATCCACGCCGCGCATAATGCCCTGCGCCTTTAGCCATCGCGCACCTATAGTGCCCATATCCATCAGGCATACAGGCTTATCTTCGCGACCAAGATTGCGGCGCAATTCTAAATACTTATCAAACGCGCGTTGCACGTTCGCATCGGCAACTTCAAAATCGGTTAGCTGCGTGCCGAAAGTGGTATGGCGGCAATGGTCAGACCAATATGTGTCTACCATTTTTACTTCCGTAATAGTAGGAGAGCGCCCCTCTTCACGAAAATATTGCTGCAAGAACGTTATATCAGCCAAATCCATAGCAAGCCCACGCTCGGCAATAAAGCCCGCAAGACCATCTTCGTCTAACTGAAGAAAACCGTCTAACACTTCTACATCGGCAGGCTCTGGAAAGTCTTGCTCTAGTGTTTTCACTGGTTCTAGCTGCGCTTCGCGTGCCTCAACCGGATTAATAACGTAATGCTTAACAGCCTCAATATCGTCTGCGGAAAGATTGCCTTCCAAAACATAGACAGTAGCCGTGCGCACATCGGGGCGCACCTGCTGTCCTATCAGAAGCATACATTCCGCTGCACTATCGGCGCGTTGGTCGAATTGCCCCGGCAGCGACTCAACGGCGAATACCTCCTCTTTCGCAGAAATGTTCGCTTCATCTAAAGTGCGATACGTGAAATCTACCTGAGGCTCGCTGAATACTCCTGCAACGCTACTGGCAAATAATTCATCACCAGCACCTTCCACATCGTAGCGATTCAACACACGCAGACCATGCAGCCCCTGCACGCCCAGCACATCACGCAATTCGCTTGTTAAGCGACTAACATGCGGATCAAACCCCGGCTTCTTTTCTACGTATATTCTGTTAACCATTGTCGTCCACCTTCGCAGACTTAGTTTTAGCCTTTTCGCCAGCCTTGTCGGTAGCCTCCGGTTTTGACGCATCCGCTTCGGCATTCGCCTCATCCACTTGCGATTTCTTACGAGCTTCCTCGGCTAACTTAGCAGCCTCAGCCTGCTGTGCCTTTTTTCGACGCGCACCTAAGCCGCGTCGGCTCTGCACCACGGGCTTCGCTTTTTCTTCCTCAGCCTCTTTCTTTGCAGCGGCAGCTTTATTGCCGGCTTTGCGCGCAGCCCTTGCGTCCTCTTCCTCAAGCGCCACCATGCGCGCCTGATACGCCTTGCGCTCTTTGCGAATTTTTGAAAAGTCTACATAGAATGCAAAGATTATTAGCGCATACGCCAAGAACAATGCCACAATTGCCAGCCAATCGGGCTGCACGCCACGCAATGCCCACGACGCGCAAACACACACAATAGCGCCGCCTAGCGACAACATCCATGTGATACGCAATTTCTTATAGCGGGCGGTATCTGGCTTGTAATATTTTCTGTCCAGTTCACGCTGGCGCTCTTGCTCTTTTTTGCGTGCCGCCTTTTGTGCAGCCTTTCGTTCAGCTGGCGTTTTTTTGGCCGTCCCTACCGTAACTGTTGCTGCAGCTTTCGATTTCGGCTTAGCCGAAGCCGCGCTTTTACGTGTAACTCCGTGTTTATTCTCGCTGTTATACCGCTCATTCATAGGATTGCGCTGCGACATGCAAAACTCCTGTCCGAGTTCTTAAATAACTTACCAATTATAGTAAATTATCAAGCACTATCGCGCACTATTAACGACACATTGCACCATAAGTAAAGTTGGAAAGGACAAGAAATTCTGGCGATACGGAAGAGCGGAGTGAAGGCTGCGCAGTTTCTGAACGTAGCCATTAGTTTTTATATTCCGAATATCTATCGCGGCACGCATTGCATAAGTAAAGTCGGAAAGGTGGAGTGGGGGCTGCATAGCCTCTGAACGTAACCTTTCCGACTTTACGCCCCGATATGTCCGACACGCAAAATTATAGCGGCTTACCAACCAAAAGTTCGTAAGCTTGTAAGTATTTCTGCGATGTACGCTCTATTATTTCCTGAGGCAAACGCGGAGGTGTACCTTGCTTGTCCCAATTTGCCGTAAGCCAGTCACGCACAAATTGCTTATCGAACGACGGCTGATCTTTTCCAGGCGCATATTCATCAGCCGGCCAAAAACGCGACGAATCAGGTGTTAACACTTCATCACCAAGCGCTATACAACCATCTGCACCGCGCCCAAATTCAAATTTCGTATCCGCAATTATTATGCCGCGCTGACTAGCGTATTCAGCAGCCGCATTGTAAACCAGCGTAGACAGCCGCCTTAATTCCTGCGCGTCATCTTCGCCTAGTATCTGCGCGCATCGCTCGAAGCTGATGTTTTCATCATGATCGCCAATTTCAGCTTTCGTGGAAGGCGTAAACAGCACTTCGGGAAGCTTCGAAGAATTTTGTAGCCCATCGGGCAAGTGAATGCCGCACACCGTTCCTTCGCGCTTATATTCTTTCAAACCGCTACCAGCCAAATACCCGCGCACTATACACTCTACCGGGAACATCTCCATTTTGCGCACTATCATAAAACGCCCGTCAAGCCACTCTGCCCACGGCGCAAATTCATCCGACAAATCTGCCACATCGGTAGTAATCATATGGTTATCCACCACATCGTCAAGCAATTCAAACCAGAATTTAGAAATCTGCGTTAGAACTTTGCCCTTATAGGGAATCTCGTCTTCCAAGACATAGTCGAATGCCGATATACGATCGGTTGCCACCAACATCAGCTTGTCGCCCAGATCGTATATATCGCGCACCTTACCCTGAGATATCGGCTTGATTGTTATCGGATTCACGATTGCCTCCTGTCGCTTATGCGGTTGCGCTGCAAATTACTACGTGCACGAACACGCGATATTGTATCTTCATAAAGCGGAATATGTATTGTAAACGTGGCACCTTTGCCTGTTTCGCCCTCTACGCCTATCCATCCCTTATGGCGATCTACAATTTCTTTTACCACCGCAAGACCGATTCCTAAGCCTCCACTTGCCCTAGCACGCCCTGCATCGGCACGCCAGAAGCGCCCAAATACCATTTTGGCTTCTTCGGGAGACAATCCAATGCCCGTATCGCTAACAGCAATATTAGCCATAGCAGTACTGCGACGTACACTTACATCTATGCGTCCACCTTCGGGCGTATAGCGAACCGCATTCGAAATTAGATTAACAACAGCTTGACGAATCATATCGGAGTCGCCAAGTACAAGCACGCGGTCGTCGGTATAGAAAGTAAGCTTCAACCCCGATTCTGTTACAAACTGCTCGTGAGTTTGCACAACTTCACCAATAAGTTCGCCAAGGTTTACCACGTCTTGCTTCATAGGATTGCTTCTATTTTCCAAACGCGATAACTTCAGCAATGCATCAACCAGACGGCTCAGGCGCTGAACTTCACTATTTACTCTTTCCAGATGCTCTTCGTCGGTATCATATACGCCATCTATCATGGCTTCCATGTTTGCCTGTATAGACATTAGTGGCGTTCGAAGTTCATGCGCCACATCGGATGTTAAGCGCTGCTCTAACTTGCGATCGTTTTCAACCGACGCAATCATGGCATCGAAAGTTTCGCCTAAATGCGCTATCTCGTCTTCACCTGTTAAATTAGAACGCGCATTCAATTTGCCAGCCTTCACCGCAGCAGCCGTGCGTGTAAGACGATTAATCGGTGCCACCAAGCGACGCGCAAATACCATGCCAAACAGCGATGCAATCGCCACAGCAGCCAAACCCGCAAAAATCAGCGCCGCATATGAATTGTCTCTGAACTGCCTGTCCAGCTTGTTCATAAGCGTGTCAGACCCGTAAACCCACATGCGAACCGAGCCTACAACTTTGTCGCCCACCTTAATTTTTGCGCCGGCAATTTGCGCAGGATCGCTAGGTTCAAACGATGTGCCATCCCCCCTAGGGGCGCTTTCATTAGAAGTTTCATAAATCGTATTACCCGCAGCATCTAACACTTTTATGCTAACTTCGGGCGACACTTCCGCTGCCATAGCAATAGTTTCTACCGCTTCAGAGTCCAATTCGCCCGAATTCTCGTAAACCAAAGCTATACGAGTAGCAGCAGTTGAAGCTAGCGATTCTATATTTTCTGCGGTATAAGCTTGAAAATATTGACCCCAAACAGCGCTAACTACGCATACAGAAATTATGGCTGTAAGCGCCGCTATCATTGCAAACGATAGCGCAATACGTGTTACGTAGGTTAAGTTTGCCCAGCGCAAGCGCGAAAAAAAGCTGCGCTTGCGCTTCGTTTCTTCCGCGTCTTCTGAAGCAAAATTTTCTTCAGAATTACTAGGGCGCTTCTCATCTGCCGCAGGCGCAGCTTCGGGCGTATTCTGATCCGTAGTAGTTTCGCTGTCCATTACTTTAGATTTACAGGGCTCTACAGTTCACACTAAATAGACTGGGTAGGATCTTCAAAACGATAGCCCACACCGTGTACGGTATGAAGCCACTTAGGATTCTTCGGATTATCGCCAATCTTGGCACGCAGGTTCTTCACATGACTGTCTATCGTGCGCTCGTAGCCCTCAAAGTCGTAGCCAAGCACTTTCTCAACCAATTCCATACGCGAATACACACGACCGGGATAGCGCGAAAGCGTAGTAAGCAACTTAAATTCGCTAGCCGTTAGGTCTATCTCTTTGCCATCGACCAAAACCTTATGACCTGAGATATCTATAATCAACTCGCCAAACTCTAACACCTCGCGCTGCGGCGCATCGTTTGAATGGGCACGGCGCAGAAGCGACCTTACACGCGCAACCAATTCACGCGGGCTAAAGGGCTTTACCAGATAATCGTCCGCACCAAGCTCTAAACCTATTACACGGTCTTCCACTTCACCTTTTGCGGTAAGCATAATAATGGGAACATCCGAACTGTCGCGAACAGTGCGGCATACGCGTTCGCCCGAAACGCGCGGAAGCATAAGATCCAAAATGATTAAGTCGTAGTGGTGCTTCGCGAATTCATCTAGCGCATCCTGCCCATCGCCCACAGCAGTTACCCAGTAGTTGTCGCGCTCTAAATACGCTGTTACAGCATCACGAATATTCTTCTCGTCCTCAACAAGCAAAATGCGTCGCGTATCATTATTCATAACTAACGCCTCCGAAAAGTCAGCAGCACATACCAACACAAAATAATCTTGCGAATATTGTACCTTTTGCAACCTAAGGGATGAAATCGCGTTGCCTAAATGACACAATAGAGGCATGAAAATAAACGGCAGAAAACGCCCGCAGAGCAAAAGGCGCTCACAATACGCACACGCCAGCACGCGAGTGCGACCGAGCGTGGCTAATTCGTCGCGCACAACACGACGCAAACACACAGCCGATCAGGCTAGCACACGAAACACCGGCGTTGAAAATGACTCCACCAACATAGCAAACATATTGCTTACCAGACGCGGATTTCTTTACGGTATTGCAGGCGTAGCCGCTGCTGCCGCAGTAGGAACTGCCGCATTCGCAGCTACGGGTGGCTTTTCGCCAAAGCACGATACTCCGGCACTATCCGTTCCAACCAGCAGCGTTTTCACAACCGATAACTGCGAATATATTGAAAACAATCAAGCGCTTCGCGTGGTTACATCCGTTTCGCTGCCTTATGGAACTATGGTATGGGCATCCGACCCTAGCGTAGCCGCCTGCTTATTGCCTACCGAAACGGGCAAACCGCTAACAAATGTAGGTCTTATTTCTCTTAGCGCAGGCACATGCCGCACAATATTAGACAAAGCACACGGACAATCTGACGGTTTTGAAATATACGATGCCCGAGCTACGTCTAGCGGACTAATATGGACAGAAGCCGACATTTTAGATGGAAACTGGCGCGTTTATCAGGCAACACTTTCCGGTGCCCAGCTAGGAGAGCCAGTATTAATGCACGAAGGCGATACCAATTGGGAGATGCCAACATTGGCTGCCAGCGGCAATTACGCATTCTGGCAAGTGTTGCCGCAGCTAAACGGCAATGCCACTAAAGAAGACAGCCTTATGATGTGCGTAGAATTTGGAGGCAGCCCAGAGGCTGCGCGAACATTGTACACATCGCATGGGCGCATGGCTTGTTCTCCTAGTCCCTCAGCTTCGGGAATTGCCTGTGCCCCACGCGCCGACACTAGCGATACGCGCTACCAACTAACTCATATAGACGCAGCAACAGGCGAAGTTACCGATGCGTTGGCGTTGCCCGCCTCGATGCGCCCGATATATGTGGCATATGGCGAAAGTGGTTTTGCATTCAGCTTCGACGGCATATACAACTATGGTGATGGCATAGCGAATCTTGGCACATACACACCTGCATCCGCACCCACATACGACTTAAAAACCGCCACAGCTGATGCCCAAAATTCGCTACGCGACAAAAATGGACAACTTTCAGAGCGCAACGCAGAAGAAGCCAACGCCAGAGCTGCCCAAGCAGTTGCCGATCTGTACAGCAGCTCGACATGGTTCCGGTTTCCGCGCACACCGGTTACACCGCCTGCTTGGTACAACAATTGGTTCGTTGTTAAATCTACACGCGCCGTGTCGGGCGTAGATTTAGGCGCAAAGCGTTACTTCGCCTTAGATGTGGAAAACGGCGCACCAGATTATGGCGAATTCTTAGCATCGTATGGCACGTGCCAAAATTTGGTTACATACACCAATATCGACTACACGCCCATAAATGGCGACCCCATTAAAGAATGCCGTATGAAAGTTTGGAAAACTGTTTAGAATTCCAAAGTTTCTAAGCGTTCAAAAATCGGATCAATTCGCGTCAAGAATGCCTTCGGATCAAAAATGGCATCTAGTTGTTCGGGTGTCAAAACAGATGCATCCGGGTCGGCCTCTATATTCTCGCGGAAACTAGGACCAGCAACCGCATTTTGAATATCGTCCCAAACGCGCATAGCATTGCGCTGCACTATTACATATGCGTCCTCGCGCGTAAGACCCGCATTCACCAGCGCAAGCAAAACCTTGCTGCTAAATATTAGCCCGCGTGTACGCCATAAATTGTGTTCCATTTTTGCCGGATAAGTTTGCAACCCATCCAGCATCCACTGCATTTTTCCAAACATATAATCTAGCGCTATGAAGCTGTCGGCTAGCGCCACACGCTCGGCGCTTGAGTGGCTTATGTCGCGCTCGTACCACAGCGCCACATCATCAAGCGCCACTTGCGCGTTGGCTTTCACCACACGCGAAAGACCACATACGCGCTCAGCGGTTATAGGATTGCGCTTGTGAGGCATAGCTGAACTGCCTTTTTGCCCGCGCGTAAACGGTTCTTCGGCTTCTATAACATCGCTTTGCTGAAGCAAGCGCACCTGCATAGCGATGCTCTCAAGCGTGCTTGCCGTTGTTGCCAGCGCTGTAGCCATTTGCGCATGCCTGTCGCGCGCTAATACCTGCGTGGAAAGCGGGTCGGGCGTAAGCCCTAGCTTTTCGCACACATAGCGCTCTACAAACGGATCGATACTAGAATACGTGCCAACCGCGCCGCTTATAGCTCCCACGGCACACACCTCGCGCGCCTGCTGCATGCGAACTTTGCACCGATGCAGCGCCCAAGCCCAGCTACCAAATTTCATTCCGAAAGTCATAGGTTCGGCGTGTATACCATGCGTGCGTCCGACACATAAAACATCGCGCATTTCCAACGCGCGGCGTTTGCAAGTTTCGCCAAGCTGACAAACGTCCGCAATTATAATGTCAGCCGCTTGCGCAATCTGATAGCTTAAGGCGGTGTCTCCCAAATCGCTAGAAGTCATGCCGTAATGCACCCAGCGGCTAGGCTTTTCTTGACCCTCGGGTATTTCGGCATCAATGTTTTCAGCCATATTCGTTGTGAAAGCAATTACATCATGGTTCGTAACCTGCTCGATCTCGGCTATGCGACCTGCATCGGCTGCTGCATGATTACGAATCCACTTCGCTTCCTCTGCCGTTATGCCGCACTGACCAAGCTCTGCCTGCGCTTCACACGCCAACACTTCTATTTCGCGCCAAATATCAAATTTATTCTGGAAATCCCATATTTTGCCCATAGCTGGACGTGTGTAGCGGTCAATCATATTAAGCCCTTTCCTCTTACGCAGCCGTCCACCAAGCAAAACTATAAGGAACGAAATACTGCTCGCACTTCATCTAATACATCGCTGTCGGCAACTACTATAACCTGATCGCCCGGGAATAATATTATGTCATCGTTAGCAACTTCGGCATCATCTTCGTATGCCACAGCCACCGCAAGTGCACCTTCTGGCAACTCTACATCGCCCAGCGCAACACCCTCTTCGTCGGAGTGATGGCGCATGTGCCCCACGGTAAATTCAGAAAGCGAAACGTTGCCATGCGTCAGCGAAGACACCACCGATACATTTCCCAGCAGCGCTTCTTCCTCAATAAGATTCGCAATAAGCGTGGTTGACGAAACGCATTCGATTCCCACTTTGCGAAAAATTCGCAAATTCTTCGGGCTATTCACGCGCGCAATAACGCGATTGACATTAAAAACGCACCCGGCTATTTCGCACGCGACCAGATTCGTGTCGTCTTGACCTGTTGCGCCCACAAATATATCAGCACGGCGCATTCCAGCATCTTCTTGGAATCGCGAATCGCAGCCGTCGCCATTTATAACTAGGCACTCGCCCTCTAGCGACACCGAAAGCAAGTCGGCTACTTGTTTGTTCTCCTCTATTATGGCAACCTGATTGCCGCTTTCCAGCAACACATTTGCCAGATAAGAGCCCACTTTGCCGCCACCGGCTATAACGATATACATATCGCGCCGCCTACCCTTGCATATACTTTGTAAACTGCTGGATATAGTCGTGGCGAACAGCTGCTAACACTGTATCACCGTTATGCAACACTGAATCGGTTGTAGGAATGCTGCTAGACGACCCGTCCTTGCGCTCGAACGCTATTATACGCACGTTATGGTCGCGCTCTAGTTCACCAACACGCACGCTGCTCGCCGCAAAAGCATCGTCGCTATTGTCAAGTTTTAGCGAAAATTCAAGCACTTCACATTCGCCAAATGTAGCTATATGGCTGCCATGCCCGCTCATAACCTTGCTAAACATCTCTTCAGCCACAAGCGCTGTACCGCAAACGTAATCAATTCCAAGCTGCATATAAGCGCGTTCGCGACCGGGATTATAAAGCCTTGCAATAACATGCGGAACATCGAACAATCTGTTTGCCACTTCGGCACACATCAAATTCGTATTGTCTAGCTGAGTAACTGCCGCTAAAACATCGCATTCCTCAATGCCAGCCCGCAGCAACGCCTCTTCATCGAATCCAATTCCCTGAATTGTAGAACCATTAAAGTTGCGCCCCAAATTTGCAAAAGCGTCAACCGACCGATCAATACAGCAAACATTATTGCCCGCATCAGACAACATATTCGCCAATTGCGAACCCACACGCCCGCACCCGACTATGATAACGTTGCTCATGGCTAGATTTTTGCCATCTCGTTTAGTGTATCGCGATACCAATTCGCATAATTCGGCGGACAATAGCGCTGCGCATTAGAAAAACTGATGGTGAATCCATAAACTTCTGCCAAGCCTTTTACGTGCGCACGTATAGCCGAATCCCAGCTTGGCCACGAACCACCAGTCCAACCCCAAGCGTTGTGCCACGAAAAACAGTTGCGACCTTTTGTGCTTTCAGTATTCGAAATAGCGGGCGACCACCGCGGATCAACACCGTTTTCCCAAGCAGCTTCCGCAAATGTAGCACCATAGCCAGCCAACGGAGAACCGTCGAGATAGTTGTTGATGCGAGAAGTCCACTCTGCAATAAACGCGTCGCGCCCAATAGAAAAATCAACCGCATAAACGCCAATGCCACCATTTGCAGCCGACTTAACCTGTGCAGCCTTAGCTTTTTCGATGCATTGCGCTTCGTGCCTACGAGCTGCTTCTTCAGCGGCGATGCGTGCAGCCTCCTCCTCGGCTGCAATTTCAGCGACACCCGCCGACACATCGCGCTGAGAAACTTCACCCAGCGCCGCAGTCTTCGTTAAATCTATTGAAGTCTCGGTGGTGGGTTGATCGGATTTCTGATTATCGTTAGAAAATGACATAAGCGCCGAACCGCCAGCAGAAGCCAGTCCTAAACCTGCTCCCCAAGCTATAACGATTGCAACGCATATAGCTACAGAAACTTTAATGGCAGCCGATCTGCGAGTAGCAACATTAGGACGTACAGCAGCGCAAGAATGCGCATTTGCGCCAGAAGCAGCATAAAAAGCAGAGCTGCGCTTATTCGTGCGCACGCGCTGAACCTTTTTCGAGCTGGCTGCTATGTGTTTACCCTTTGTCAACTTCTCCGTTTTGCCTTCCAACACAAAAACGACCGCCGAAGCGGTGACAGCTGACTGGATTGTTGGTGGATTTGCTGCCAATGGAATAAATATGTTTTGGGATATTCTACAGCATAAAACAAGACGCGCAATCAACAATTCGTCATTGGCAACATTAACCTTTAAGCTAAGAGGAAAATTTTCTAAAACTGGTCAAAACTTCCGACTTTCCACGGTCAGAGTGCCCAATAGGTCGCTTGAAATGTGGAGAACACTGGGCAAACATGAAATACCAACGCACCAACATAGGCAATTTGGCGTTTTTCACCATGGAAAGCCGGAAGTTTTGACCAGTTTTTACAAATTTTTATACCAAAGCAAAAATACGCTCATAAATACCTAAATCAGTAATAATTCGCTATTTCAGCTAAAAAGATATCAACATATATTTTTACTTTAGGGCTCCTATGCTTTTACTTCTAGAAAAATCTTCGGACGTTCACAGCATGCGTACACACATATCGCGCAATGCTGCATTCGAAAAAACTATATACAAAGGTATTTTTCTTATTTCCTGTTTGCTTGCGCGCTGCGCAAATCCGCTCAAACAATTCATTGTTTAGGGTAGTACTTCAATGTTCATTCTTAATAATTTTGCGTTTGACGTTATGGGGCTGCAACAAAAGTCTTGAATGGTTATCTTGAACCGCTATATATTGAAATGAAATGCAAGAAACCCACCACATATTGTGGCAAGTTTCTTATTGATGAGACTTCTGTTACAGCCCCATAGATTTACCTGCACAGCTAACATAACTATAAGCACATCCCGCCTCGACAACACAACAAACACCACCTCTCTCTGTTTTGGGCGAAGCGTTATAGCCGAAATATTTACGCAACACCGCTAAGGCTGCCTCTTTGCTGTAGTTTTGCAAGTTGATTTTCCTGTTTTCTGACTCAAAGTAGCTCATGCTATATCTTTGATTAAGCTGCATATAGGAATATAGGCATATCAAATTTAGCAACAAATGCGCGTTAATATTTTCGCGAACACTACGAAGCTATTTATAGACTGTGTTTCTTGCAAAAACCTTGCATAAATCGCACTTAATTCTTACAAAAACATTGCATAGATTCACATAAAATCTATCGTAAACCTTGCAAAAATCTAACAGAAAAAACGGGCTTGAACTGGGGATTCTTTATGCTAATGTAATAACCATGACGATTTATATTACAGGCTACACAGCACTCGAATATTGGCGCTGGCAAATGCTGACAGGCACTTGTTTAGACAGGTCTGCAAAAACAAAGGCAACACGACTTGGACGATGCAGCGAAGCACCGAGCGAAATAAAAGAATTCTGCAATTCATTTCATCAAGATTCAAGACCAATACACCTTGCTTGCGCAAATAAACGCAATTATCCAAATATTCGCTTCCATTTAATCACACAAGAATTGCCGCCAAATTCACTGTTCAAAATAAACAGCAAAGTTTATGTTGCGTCTCCGGAATTAGCGCTAGCTCAAGTAGCAAATGCCGAATCTTTCATTGACACACTACTAATAATGTTTGAAGCATGCGGTCACTATACTTTAGACAATTCCGATACGCGCGGTTTTCGCCAACGCCCTCCACTTACTTCCACTAAAAAACTGCATGCTTTTACTAAACATGCAAAAAGCACCTACGGAATAAAAGCGCTTTGTAAAGCCGCGCATAACGCAATAGACGGTTCGGCATCTCCTAGAGAAACAGCTGCAGCATTACTTCTTACGCTTCCTTCTCGTTATGGCGGTTATGGGTTAGAAAAACCAAAACTAAATGAGAAAATTGAGCTTTCTAAAAGTCAGCAACATGCTTTAGGCAAGCAATTTCTTCGAGTAGACATGCTGTGGGAAAAGGCACACATAGCACTGGAATATGATAGCGACGCCTTTCATTGCGACTCTAAAGATATATCGCGCGATTCTCGCAGACGGAACATGCTAGAACTACATAATATAAATGTATTAACACTAACCAGAGACGAATTAAATTCTATTAACGATACAGAACGCATAGCTAAATTAATAGCACACGGGCTTGGCAAACGACTAAGAATTAGATCTGACGGATTTGTGCAGGCTAGATACGCCCTGCGCAACAAAGTGCTTTCTAGTCATCACTGATGAATCATTGGTGCATAGGTTTTGTATAAACAAAACAAAAATGAGTATCAGGTAAATTTTTGCGAAAAAATGGTCAAAACTTCCGACTTTCCACGGTCAGAGTGCCCAATAGGTAGCTTGAAATGTGGAGAACACTGGGCAAACAGTGTTCAATGATGCCTCGGCGGGTGCTATTAGGTGTGTTTGAGTGTGGAAAGCCGGAAGTTTTGACCAAGTTTCTAACTTTTTTGGATCAAACGCCCATCGTAATGCAGATTTACGCATTACTTATTAACCCGAAACAAAAGGATTTCTTTTATTAGAAGCTCATCGATACTGTCGAAAGATGAAAACGCATTGCAATATGCGACTTCAACGAATTAGGAGCGAGTAATAACTGCTTGCCTAGTTTTTTAGAACCTCATGCTCTAAGCGTTTAACATTTATTAACGATATACGGCTGCGGCGCATTTTGAGTATCTTGAATTCATAGCCATCCACAACCACCATTTCGCCAGTCTTAGGAACGGAATCGAGCGTTAGCATTAACCAACCGGCAATAGTTTCGTAATCGTCAGATATCTGCACAGGCCAGCCAAGTTCTATCGCATCCTCTACGGGAAAGCGCCCATCAGCACGCCAAACACCGGGCTCTATAAAAGTTAGCAATTCGCCGCCTATGTCAGATTCGTCGGCTATTTCGCCCACAATTTCTTCAACTATATCTTCTATTGTTATTAAGCCTTCGGTTCCGCCGTATTCGTCAACCACTATTGCCATCTGCTGATGCTTAGCCTGCATTTCGCCCAACAAAGGAATAACATCTTTTGTTTCGGGCACAAACATAGGCTTATACATAAAGCGCGTAACTGGCTCGTCAATAGAACCATCCATAAGCGGACCGATTAAATCTTTGTAGTGAACTATTCCTATTATGTCATCAATGTTATCGTGACACACAGGAAGGCGCGAATAACCAGTACCACGCATGCGCTCTAGTGCTGCCCGACCAGTTTCGTTGTCTTCGACCAACATTACATCTACACGCGGAGTGCATATTTCATTCACAACGGTATCGCCCAAGTCGATTATGTCTTGAATCATGCGCTTTTCGTCGTCGGCAAGTTCTGGGGCCTCATCTAATAGCTCTAGAATTTCATCTTCTGACACTTCGGCACGTTTGTTTGTAAAACGCTCGAAAAAGCTAGGTTTCTGTTTTGACGAACTATCTTTATGGGAATCTTTTTCCATAATTCAATCAATCCTTACAGAAACTGTGCCAAAGGTGTTGTTTGCAGGTATCCCATTATCGCGCCGGCATTCGATTCGCCATACAAGCCACCTATGAAATAAGCGACAAATACACCAATAGCCACAGCAAGCAACAGGCTTAGCACAATACCAACAATGCCGCATACACGACCGGTACTTGCACGTGGTGCAGTACCGCCTTTCTTAGTGTAAGACTTCGCAAGAAGCACGGCAATTATTGCTAACACCAACCCAAGCGGCGGAATGAAAGCTAGCAAAATTGACAGAATGCCCAAGATAAGCGACATGGTAGCTTTGCCGCCTTTGACTGGCTCTGTATACATTACCGCATCGGGGTAGGAATTATAGGCACCCGCACCATTGCTGTAAGCAAGCGGATCGTAAAGCTGTTGCGCAGGATCGTAAGGTTGCTGCATAGAGTCGTAGAGCTGCTGTGTTTGATCGTACATTGGCTGCATAGGCTCGTAGAGCTGCTGCACTGGTTCGAATACTTGAGTTGGGTCGTACATAGTAGCGGGATCAAACTCAGGCACGTTATTGTAAGTTTGAGTATAAGGATCGGCTGGTTGCATATCGCTGTAAACCACCTCTTGCGCTGGAACTTCTATAACATGCTCAGGGCTAGGTATAACCTGAGTTGCAGAAGTTGAAACGTCTGTTGAAAATGCTGCAGAGTCGGCATAAGCAGCGGAAGCCATAGCTTCAGATTGATCGGCTACGGGCACTTGCACAGACTGCTGAGGCTGTTGGTAAACAGGCTCTACCGACACAGCAGCAGAAGGTGCCACTGATGCTGATGCTGATGTTGGTGCCGGCGCCGGCGCCGGTGTTGACGCTGACGTTGGCGCCGATTGGTCAACCGCTTCAAATGAAGGCAAACTGGCAAGTATCTCTTGCGGAGTGGGAAGAGGATCGGGTGCTTCGCCGAATTTAGGAAGCCCCGACAACACCGACGCATCAACCACTGGCTGCTGCCCAACGCCAGACGCAGCAACCGCAGAACCGCCCGCAACAGAAGCAACGCGCGACTTCAGGCTTTTTATTGGCGAACTCCAACGCTTGCCACCGCGATCTTCATCGACAACCTTCGCAACGCCGGGTTCTTTCGGACTGTATCCTACAGATTCACGTAAATCGTAATTGCGCCTTACAGCAGCATCGTTATAGTAACCACTAGGATAACTGCCAGACATATCCATCATAGGCGCACGCATATTGTCAGCATATTGCGGTGGAAGCTGCGGTGGCAGCATAGGCATTGCACCAGTGTTCGGCATACCCATGTTCTGACCCGGAAACTGACCCCACCTTGAAACCGCCACAGATTGCGCCGCCGACTGCGACAACGCATTAGCTGCCTCGCGAAGAACAGCCGCACTTTCGCGTGCCGCTTCTACAGCTTCTTTAAGCGCGCGCTCGGAGTCCTCGTTCGAAACAGCAGGATTACCGCCCGCATCTAGTGTTGCCTTTGCTGCCATGCCATCTTCAGCAGCCTGAGTAACTCGTTGAACCTGTACTTGTTGAGAATCAGGCTCAATATCATATTTTTTCTTATTCTTCTTTGCCATTAGCATCCCTAAACGGATAAATCTTCACGCAGTTCAGCTAATTGTAAACGAACAAAACTAACACTACGAAAAAAGCGGAAATCTATACGAAGTTAATATGTAATTGCATGCTATGAATAGGATGCTTTGGCATATTCTAGCAACGTTTTCGACGGCTCGAAGAGAAAATAGCTACGCCCACAGCCGCACAAGCAATACCTAGCAAAAGCGTTAATGCTGGTGCATTTAAGTCGCCTGTCTTTGCTAGCGACGCTAGCTGCTTTACCGCGCGATCTGTACCCATAGCCGGTCCTAATACGCGCTTGAATGTAACCTTAATATCGTGCCGCTCAGAAACATTAGCAAGCGTATATACAAAATCGCGCACATTGGCAGTAACGTCTATTCCATTATCTGTAAGCTCGGCAATTATATAACCTACATTTGGAGTAAATTTTATAGATTGAGAATCGCCCGCCCTAACATTAAAAGTAGCTTGGCTAACTAGTCTGCTTGAACTTAACTGAATGCTACCGTGACCACTATCTCCGCCTACCACTTCCACATTGACGTCAAATGTACTCTGATGCTGAGGTAGCTCAAATTTCGCAGCAACTTTCACATATTTTTCCGTTGGAAAATCGTCGCGCGTTAAATCATATGCAAGACCAGTCCCATAAACCACCTCATCGGCATATGCCGTATCAACAGATACCAGTTCGCGTACAGTATTTATAAGCGAAGCGCTCTCAGAAGCTACATAACCTACATGTGCTGTATTACTAACTTGTTTAGACATATCGTCTGCCGCCATAGGACGTAATTCTTTAGGCTGCCAATTCGCTATAGCATCGTTTGCCTCTTCTGCTTCAAACGGAGTGCGCTCAATATTGTTTACAGTAAAAGATTTCAGCGCGTATCCATTTCTTGGAGCTACATATAAACGCAAACTTTGTGGTACATCTTCATTGTCTACAGGCCACCATACCTCGCCATTTGGCACTACCAAACCGTTTTCGGCTTCAGCTTCGTAGTCCACCAACACACCAACAGCACGAAATACTTCAGCCGCCACGCTATGCGAGCCGCTAACCTCAAGAAGCGACAACTTGCTAGCACCGGCATCGTAAATAAACTTTTCGCCAGTTTCTTTTACCGCATATACGCCCGTAATTGAATCGTAATCGAAATAGGAAGAATCGTATTGCGGGTAAACATAATGCCCATCCAGCAACACTGCTTCGATTACATTCTGAATGGGGTTATTCCCTGTATCTACAGGCGTTATCTGAAACACCGGCGACGCACCCAGCGCTACCTCATGCGTGCTAGGAGCAATAACTGCACCCGTCGGCTGCTCTACATTCATTTTGTAGCGCACATCTGTAGTTATTGGTGTCTCATCTTCGCCAAGTTCACGGAAAGTCAGCACAAGATTACTATCGCCGTCCATCGGAAGCTGAACATAATCGGCTCCATGGGTAACGCTAGCAGTCTCGCCATTCAAAATTAGTGTATCTATGGCGTACGTGCCCACTTTTTTGTCGATAATACGGAAGGTGAAATTTTGCGCAACATTGCGCGGAAAACCTTTGGAAGCATTTGGCGTCATGTAGAAACGTACATTCTGTACAGAGCCATCAGCTTTCGTGAATGTGGACGTATAAGTTTGATACTTCGCGTCATCTACCGTTAAATCAGACCCAGCAGAATTCAGTACATTCACCGCAACACCATCAACAACATCGGTATGAGCAAATTCCACAACCAACCGCGTATCTTGATTGCCGCCAAGTATGCTAACCGTACCACCACGCGCCATATTAGTAACATCGTCCATACTTACATCTGGCAAACTACTTAGCTGTTCAATAGTTGTTGCCGTGGATACACCATTACCAGTAAATAGCAGCGCTTTCTTAACATAAGCGCCACGATTAGGAGTAACGTTTATTCGCTCAACATAGCCTGACACCATTGGAATATTTGTTAGTTGTGCACCACTAGCATCAAACACGCCCACAATACCGTCTCCTGTGGACTGTATATAAATATTATTGGTTAATCCCGAAGAGATTGTTTCCGCTGAGACACCAGTTTGATTGGTGTAATCTTCTTCGCTTTGCAGCTTTAGCGACATAGTAGTTTTCGCATTCACGGTTTTAATAGTTACCAGATACGCCTCGTAATCTTCTATTGCCTGAGCTGTAGCCTGCCTAGCCATATTTCTTACCAACCGCATCTGAGACGCAGCGCTATAAACGTACTCGGTATCTAAAACTTCGCCATCGACGATAGGTCGAAAACTTACATCTACAGCAAGTCCGTCACTTTCAGCAGTTATGCCCTTAAAAACGTACCCTTTTGTGCGATTAATCCTAACTATAAAGCTAGCAGAGTCACCCATTTTTACAGACTTTGACATAGGGTCAACCGATAAAATGTCTTCCCAGTTTTCTAAAGTTGTTTCTAGGAAAGTGTTGTCAGTTTGGATAAACACCTGAACAGCCGACTCTACCTCAGCGCGCGCATTACCACTAGCACCACTTTCGCCAGCAGCCGCAGCAACAAAATTCACCTGAAGCGTGCAATCACCCGCAGGCTTCAGTTGATAGCTAGTCTGACCGCTAGCCACCAGCTTACTACTACCGGAAGAATCTATTAAGAAAACATCGCCCACTTCCATGCCGGCATCCGGAGTGAACGTAAACGTGCGCCAACTGCCTTCATTAATTCTAACTTGATGAGTGCCCGCAACATCGCTTTCGGGCTTCACCACACCACCAGCGCTTGCCTGCACGCTAACCGTATAGCTACCTATCTGGTCAGCCCAATCGGAAGAGCCATCTTCCGCATCCTTCGGTTCGAAGTAAGCAACCACATCAATGTTGCCCCTTATTTCGGAAACAGTGTAACTGGGCGTTTGCCACTCGAAACGTTTATTTGATATTTCGTTGCCATGACTGTCGTACTTTACGACACGAATAGCAACTAGTTTATTGCCTTCATCAGGCATGAAATCTATAGTAGCCGACCCGTTATATTTCACAGTTGCACTTGCAGGAAACGCTTTACCGCCGCCTTCAGTACGGGCAGTTATAGTTTTATCTGATGTGTCTTCACCAACAGGAACATCTGGACTTGTAGGGTCTTCCACTACAACCTGAGAAAGCACCACATTAACAGTATTGCCACGCTGAGCATCTTCGAAAATAATGCGATAGATATACACGGGAATGCCGTTGTCATTATGTTGCATGCTCGTAGGAGAAAGCGTGTTGCCGCCCATAGAAACAGATAACACATCATGGCTTTCATCCGGCGTAACCACAAATTCGATAGGACTGCCATCTTGCCTTACGACAGGATTTCCGTCTTTGTCGAATTCGGGCTGCCCTAATACATCTATACCCGCCCCATCTGGCACGTCGAAAAATACCGAAATAGGTGCCAGCTCAAACGTAAAGCTAACACGCAAATCGCTTAAAACTGGTGCTACACGAAGCGTATATTGCGTTCCTGCTGCCGTCGTCTGCGCAGACCGCACAGCATCGGTCATATCCGTTAACTGGTTGTCCGCATTATCTACAATAGCAACACTAGCAAGCTGAAAACCGGGAAGTGCCGTAGCCACAAATGTAACGCCTTGCGCATCTAACACAGTACCCGTAGAACTAGTGGTGCCCTCAATAACAACGCTACCGCTATTGGCAGGGCTAGCAGCATCAACCACCGCTGCAACATTGTGTCGAACTTCGCCGCCACCAAGGTACTCTTCGAATTCTACATATATATCTATGCTGGATTGCAGCTTAGGAGTAGTGAAAGAATCGCCGCTAACAGCATAGGAAACGTATTCCGAATCGGCACTGGCATGCGGTTTTATCTTTACGGTTTTTGCACGATACGCAGTTCCTGCTGTAGCAGGCTCGAAGAACAACTGGATTGCCTCGTTTACTTTCAGCTGAAATTTGTCGCTGGTATTACTGTAAGAAGTAGCAAACTGCGCTGAAGTATTTTCGCTAACCTTATTGGCAGCCTTTTTCTCACCCACAAACACAGCGCCATTAGCACCTGCAGAAACATCTGCGCTTAACGTTTCTTCGTTACCGTCTTCGTCTGTAGACGGATTAACGTTTGATGTCTGCGCAAACGTTACTGTAAGCGTTGCGTCGTCGGTCCAAGAATCGGGAATTGTATAAGTATTGCCACTCCACTCGCCCACCTCAGGATTCGCAGCAGCATCGCTACCAGCTTTTGGAACAACAATGGGTACGCCAGATTTACGCTGTAGCACAACATTATCCACTTCCCAGTCCTCGTACGACTGGAAGACGAACGTACGTGCCACGCCGTCGCCTTCAGTAAAGGTTTGCGCCTGCGCTGGAATTACCTGACCACCCGCAGAATCGCTCACCTTGGGTGTTATGGTGAACTGCTTTACCTCTTGCGGCACATCTTTCGAAATGCCAAATGTGCCAAGCTTGGCGCCAGTACCACTTATCAGAAAAGTTATCGTGTCGCCATTTTCGCCATGATTAATTTTCAGACTACCAACCTGCGGTTGTTTGGAATTAGACAAGGGTGCACTGTTTATTTGAGTTAACGTGTCGCCGTATTTCCACCATACAGAATAATTGCCGTCATTTATCATCTCTTCCGGAACGTGCATAGTGACCAAAACATCATTGATGTAAAGCGCTTCGTCGCTTGGGATGTTTTCATCACCATCTATCATCAATTGCCAAACACCAAGTGTTGTCTCATCCTGCGCGGCAGCAGCTGAATAAATGGCTGAAAAATCGGAATCAGCAGAATTGGTTAGCTGCGCATATTCAAGCCATGTCCTTTTGTGAATGCTGCCACTGGGCAGTTGCGCAACCATACTAGCATCGTTGTATTCATAACCGCTAACTTGCCAAATAGAAGGGTTTTCGTCACCATCTTCGATAGTGCCCCCATGATACTGATCTACAAAATTCACCTTGAAAGTGTAAGACTGCGCATTGGCGCTGCCAGTACTGTCGGTTACAGTAACGCGATAGTAGTAAACGCCATCATTGGGAAAATCATCCATAGCGATAGCCCAACCAAACTTCGCATCGCCCTGCTGACCTGCAGGAACATTTTGCGGCTGCACTTCACTTTCCGAAAGCAACGCATAACCGGGCGTACCCGCCTGCCAAGACGAATCGTTAATACTGAAGTTTTCGTCGGCGCTATATATACGCTCCCATTTTGCCGTGTAAGGACTTTTGCCATTTTGAGTATTCACCCACAGGCTATTAACAGCACCACTTTTTACCTCTGACTTTTGTACAGGACTCGCAGTATGCTCCGCTATGGCAAAAGTGCTAGGGTCAACTGTTTGGTCGGTAAGTATATATACGTCAGTTGTGCCCGTACCACCCTCGGTAGTAACGTTTGGTGCATCCGGATCTACAACTGTAGGCACATTTGGCTCAACGGCACCCGAACGCTCAGATTGCCCGTTTGTATTAGCCGCAAATGCCGCAGTAGGACACATCCCAAATGCTAAAACTGTTGCCAATATGCATGCCAAAATTTTGTGTTTCAATGATTTCATGGCAAGTCCCTTATTTCCCAGTTCCCTTACTTTTACCCAAGCACATTTATTGTTATCTGAGCAGCAGCCGACCCTACTTCTTCCTCAGTTTCGGGGTCTAGCGCATAGAAAGTGGCTACACAGGGGTATTGCCCTTTCGCCAAATCCACATCCAACTTATCGCTTTGAATATGAAAGTTTTGCTCGATAATGCCCGTCTCATACACTTGCTCGCCCGTATCTTCTCGCGTAATTACTACCCGCATTAGGTACGGATTGTTGGGCACATTTTCTATTTTGAATTCGCCTTCGCTTGTACCGTCTTGAAATTCCACCACACTAGCAATGCTTATATTGAACATACCTTCTTCTACTACGCGGTCTATTTCAGCCTGCACTTCTTCGGGCGTTTTGCCTTCTAGTTGACCAGCAGTGCCGCTACGGGCCCCGCGACCATCGCCGCTAAACAGCATGAAGTAAGCAAGAATGGCAGCTGCAATTAGCGCCAAAATTGCAACGACAATGCCTATCCAAAACCCTGCGCCACGTTTGCGCTTGGACGCTTGCGACGGCTGACTTGTAACAGGCGGACGATACGTATTGCTTGAATATCCGGGCTGCGCCGCCGCGTATTGTGCGTATTGCGCTTGCGCTTGAGTTTGCGCCGCATTTGGCGCATACGGCGCAGTTAACGCGTTGGGCGCATTCGGCGGCACAGCCCTTTCATTCA
Organism: Adlercreutzia sp. ZJ154; assembly: GCF_011039055.1. Lineage (NCBI taxonomy): Bacteria > Bacillati > Actinomycetota > Coriobacteriia > Eggerthellales > Eggerthellaceae > Adlercreutzia > Adlercreutzia sp. ZJ154. The sequence goes on along the minus strand of NZ_JAAKEF010000005.1, from coordinate 88,827 downwards.
TTCCGTACGTACGAACGCGATTGGCATTTGCCTGTTGCTGATAAGTATCGTCCCGGAAGATCGGGTTATGCTGATCGCGATTCGTCATACGGATGCCTGTCTTTCTTACGCGTTAGATGCGCTAATGGTATAGGTCAGATTGAATGCGTTGTTACCATTTGCACCAGCCGTGCTGTTGAAGCCCTCAGGAGCCTTCACGACTGAACTTTGACCTGAGAAGTCAATCTCTATATCACAGGGAGTACTGGCATCCTTGGCTTTGTAAATAACCCATCCATTACCAGCAGAAAGATCTTTAACATTCTTGTCATTTGTAGTGTCAGCAGAAAGAGTCCAATTTCCAAGAGCGCTAGATGATGCCAACTTATCGCCGGAAGCGTTATATGGTTGCTTCGCAGCCATGTCTACCTTTAGGTTCGCATGCGTTGCGTCTGCAGCTGCAACACCAGCACCTACAAGAGCGCCATCCTCAACTAGTAGCCAATCTTTACCAGCTGCATTACCCGTGCTATAGTCGCATTGCACCTTGGTTACGAAAATATCAGCAGTCGTCGTATAGTTCTTAATCGTATACGTTCCAGCGGAAGGCGCTATAAGAGCACCGCCAGCCGATTCGGTAGCCAAGTACAACTTAATAGGCACCTGCACACTAAGTTGCGAAATATTTGTGCCGATATGAACTTTAGTAGAACTGTTAGAACCATCAGCAATTTCCCCTTTAGTTCCATCCTCAACAAGTGATCCCAATGCTGTAGTTTCATCATTGTTGCCAGCATCTGTCCATTGTGTGGTAGCAGCAAATGCTGGCACCGCTGTCCCGATAGCAAGCGCAGCGCTAAGCCCTATAGCACCCAATAACTTACTAGTCTTTTTCATGGCTTTTCCTCCTTTAGTTATCAGCCATTTCGTCCTGCTTATGTACGAGCGGATTTCCCTATTTATCCGCTTGATACCTCTTGTCTTATCCGTTAAGGCAGTGGTGAAATGCTCAGTCGCTCTACAGTCCTCGCTTTGTGAACACACCGCCACCGTCTTAACTACTTTGACTTTCTTGATTAACCCGCCACGTTCAGCGTTATCTTTGCGGCAGCCTGACCCACTTGGTCATATGTTGTGGGGTCAAGCGCCGTGAATGTGGCAGTTGCTGGATATGTTCCCGCCTCTAAATCTTTCACCAAAACAATGCTTTCTATAAACTGATTGGGCTGCAGCACGCCGCTCTCGTACAACACGTCCCCAGAGTTGTCGTCGGTTATAGTTACCTGCATGTTGTAACGATTGCCCGGCACGTTCTCTATGTACGCTGTGCCCGATGAAGTACCATCAGTAAATTCAATTACGCTAGCAATGGAAATATTGAACATGCCCTCTTCGACCACGCGGTCAAGTTCAGCCTGCATTTCTTCTTCACTTTTATAGGGTGCTTGCCCGGTTTGTGCGTTGGGATCGAACAGACTATTCCCGTTGCAAGCAAACAGCCACACGCACAACCACACAACAAGCGCAATAATTACGCAGGCTATAACTATGAAAATGGTGCGCTTGTTGCCGCCTCCTTGCGCAGTCGGTCGCGCCTTGTTTTCCGCACTAGAACGCTTGTTGTTTTTGTCGTTTTCAGCAGCGCTCTCTGACTTTTGTGCTGTACGCATGCTATAGCCAGTCGGTCGCGTGTTTTTATCTTGTTGGCTGTTTTGATAGTTCGTCATTTTTTCTCTTTCAAATCGATTGCTGTCAATGATTTACGTTGTGAAATACAAAGCGGATTTACCCCACGCTTGCGGGCAATTTATATACATAGGTATTACCGGGATTAATAGCCCCAGTACCTGCGTATTGCACAGTCCAAGTAATATCTGCCACCTGTAAGTCGCTTACCAAGGCATCAGTCTTGTAGTTGAATTCATCCGCCGGGAATACAAGTGTTAAGTCGCCACTCATTTGTTTCTCGCCATTTTGAGAAGCGGCCGTCAGGGTTCCTACCTGAGTATTGGTGCTGCCATCAAAATTGAATTGCTGATTAAATGCGTTAGTAGTTCCCACATATGAACCCGCATACTGGAATTTCAGCGCATCTTCAACCGTAACTGTAGAGCCATCCTTGGGCCACAATAGCTGCTCTATAACGCATTTGTTACTGCTGTCGCGCACGGGTATAGACTTTGCCAGAACATTCACATCGAACGGAGAACGAGATTCCACTACCAGCTTCTTATTTTGCCCATTAGCCGAAGTAGCCGTAATTTGATGAAGTGTTACATCTAGCGTCATATCAACACGACTATTTGTGCCATTAGTTAGCGGAAGCGCAATGTTATACACGGGCTGCCATACCGCATATAGCTTTATGTACCGTGCGGTTTTTAGTTGCTTTCCATCTTCATCAAACGCATCGTTGCCAGTAACTACGCCGCCCGATTCAGCCGGACCAGCTACGTTGTCTACCAGCGCTTTTACTGTAGGCTTATCAGCAGCATCTCCGTTCGGGTTGTAAGTGGTTGCCGCAAGATTGCTATTTTGTGGCAGCGTGCGCCAGCCAACTAAAGCAAATCCGTAAGGCTTCTTGTCGTTGGCAAGATTGTCGTTTGAAAGCAGCGTAACTTTGCTGTCTTCTCCATCGCCATAGCTAAGCGCATCGCTAGTAGCTAGCAGCGTACTTTCGTCGCATGTGTCATCGTTGTATAGCTTTACTGTATAGGTGTTTGCGTCCCACTTGACACAATATGATGCGCTTAATCTATTTGCAGATACTTCTGTGCTATCAGTTTCAACTACAGCAGCATTCACTACATTGTTGGCAGGGGCATTTTCCCAACCATTAAATGTATAACCGGTTCGATGCGCAACAGGCGGCAGCGTAACGCTTTCATTCGGACCTGTAAAAGTCGCCGTATATGTGCTTGTACCGCTTGTTTGCGTCCAAGCATTATCTTCGACACTACTACCTGTCGCATCTATAGTTATCTCGTAAATACGGGGTTGCCAATCGGCTACGAGCGTATAGTCAGCAAACGGCTGAAGAGTTATGTTGTTTAAACTTTGCGCATAATTGCTGCCGTTAACTTTCCAGCCTGCCAAGTAGTAACCACATATATTTTTAATATCCATCGGTGGAGCACTAAGCGTACCCTGCCCATTTTCCAGTTCTATATTTTGCACCTTGATATTGTTAGTACCATCAACCCATTGCGCGTTCGGAATGCCCAAATCCCAGCTAACATGAACCGCATCAGAAGACTGCACCTGCGTGCCACCCGTTACCCAAATACCTAAGTTTGTATTCAGCTCCCCTGTAGTAGATGTGTTAGGTGTTCCGTCATCCTTAAGTAAACTATTAGTAACCCACAGACCTAGTTGCATGTTGCTTTCAAATGCGCCCGTAGCTTCGTTGTATTTGCCACCTGTATTGCCATCTGCCATGCCGCCTTCTTTGGTAGAGTCGGTAACATACATGCTCATACTGGTAGATGTTTCTATGGCTTCATACTTGCTGACTACTGGACTGACTGTACTGGAATCTACAACGTACAAATTCATACTGATTGATGTTTCTACACTTGTACTTCCAGTGAATGTGTTTTCAGTAGAATCGATAATATGCATACCCATATCGCCGGAATAATCTATGCCGGTAGCGAATGCACGCCCTGTATTAGCTATTGTCAATACAAATGCGCACAAGACTGCCAAAAAGAGCATTGTCTTTAAAGCTGAATTAGTCTTTGTTTTTTGCAGCATCGCTTTTTCTAACATGCTATCCGCCTTTTATCCGTTACACAGTCCCTTACAGGAGCTTTCTTCAATTCATGCAGCCGCTTTTACAACAAAAACGGCTGCCAAATTTGACAGCCGAATAGAAGACAAATATTTATTTGTATAAGCCCGCGCTAAAACTAAAGATCTTCAAGACCCTCTAACCACTTTGAAGCCTTACGGCTTCTGCCATCAGCTATATCTCGCAGAATTATCTCGCCGTTTTCAATGTTATACAAAACAATATACTTTCTAGATTTATATTTAAAAGAGAAAACCCGTCCGCCTGAAACACCTCGACCAAAATCAGGATATTCTTGGACAAAACGCGCCGCTTTATCTCTTGCTGCGGTAAACCCTTTACGTATTTCAATAGGTGGACACGTTTTTCTGTACCAAAAAGCTATATTTTCTAATATCTCAAAGCTAGACTCGTGAAAATCAGAGCTGAATGTTATATGCAGCATAAAGCATCACCTGCACGATCCCATTCTTTTGCAGCAGCTTCGAGCCTGATATCTATTAGCGCGTCACTTTCTTGTGGAGTAAGACGCGTAAAACCAATCTCGCGATCGTGTTCGGCAGACTTCCGGCACGCCTCAACAATATTGCGGTAGCGCTCTTCTTCTGTGCGTGACATTCCTGTTTCACCTCCTTCCAATATAGTAATATGTATTCTAATAGTACCAGTTGCAGCCATACTATTCCTTTCCGCCCACATGTTACCCACATGCCTTTCCTGCTTAGGAGGATCTTGTAAGCGTTGCATCAGGCAAAAGGGAAAGCGCTTCGCCTCTTCGGAATAGGATGGATTAGCCACCTCTATCGCGTACATTGGCTCCATTCAATGTGTTGATATTAGCATCAAATCGAGATGAAATCAAGAACAAATGTTTGTATTTTGCCTTCTATTCGATTGTCAAGGTTCCCCTAGTTCCGGCAACATAAAGTCGCCGGAACTGGATATTTACTGTTTATAAAATGCTTTGTAAATCGGTTTCAGAATGTGCTCTGCTATGCCCTCAGTAAGACTGATAGGTTTAGAAATGCTCCACGTGGAACATTCCTAAATTACTCTTAACGATTAGACACAAAAGCCAGTAAGCGGATTTCTTTGATATCCAGCTGAACCCGTCGAATAAGTTCCGTCATACCCTAAGACTTTGAATACTTTATAGTCAGCTTCTCCGGTACTACGCAATCTAAAACCATACTTATAGCCGCTGCTTTCCTGATCTACGTTCGCAGGCGTAGGCTCATATGGCACTAACAACATATTTGATACCATGTGTTTCGTATTGCCTTTACCATAAGTTGCACTGTTAAACCACTGGTATTGAAAAAAGCCATCCCTGCCCTGCCTATGCCCAGCACCACTAACCATTTCGCCAAAAACTTCATAAGCACTTAGAAGAAATAGCTTATCTTCGGTCTCGCAATACCCATTATCGTCCTTCACCGGATTCATCTGTCCTGAATCGCTTTCCGACAAAGTCCAAGTTGTCGTACTTCTTTTTATAACTGGAGCTATATAATTCCTAAATGCTGCATAGTTTTCCGATTCAGGAATCATGTATTCGCTTCTAAAATCGCATTTTTCCCATCCGCCAAAAGCAAAAAAGTCCGTAACTACTTCGCCTTTAGTGTTCGTGTAAGTTATTTCATCATTCATGTTCCGGAATGAATGTGTGTGATTATAATCACCAGTTATCAAAAAACTAAGACCTGCATAATTGCTTGCTGATCCATAATAGTTTTGCGAACTAAGATGGTCTTGACATATACCAATCACTCTTATTGGGTATTCTATCGTTATCCAGCGGACTTTTGCAGTATATTCTGTATTAATCGGATAACCACTTTCCCCCAACTGAACGTCTTCGACAAATCTCTTATACATTGGGTAATAAACCGAATCGTTTGTTCCATCTTCTTTTTGATGGAGTGATAAATCCTTTGCTTGAGCTTTTATTTGGCTTGCAGAATAAATTTGCCCCGAACTTATAAGTCCATTGCTTTTATCTTGTATAACAATTGTGTCCTCAAGAAGGGTAGCACTTGTAGTGAACGCATCCTTTTCGCCCGTAAACACGTTTGTGTCAAAAGTAAATTTCACGGTGCCTATACCTTGTCGCGCTGCAGCACCATTAGCGGCTTTAGGGTTCACCTTTGCACTAGCAGAATCTAGATTCAATCGGAAAGTGCAGTATAGAGTTTCATTTTTATTGAATTCAAAGCGCTCGTTTATCGTCTCGTTATAGCGCTGCAATTTATCAGCATCGTGAGTAGCGTACCCAAATTTCAAATTTGGCGTTGTGTTAGTGTCTATCGTGTTTTCATTCTTTATCCATAAGCTAAATAATTCCTTAGAGGAATCCATAGTATTGTTGCCATCCGCGCTGATTATCCAGCTGTTATCAACACCAGTCCAATCGCTTGGCTTTGTGCATTCCACTTGGTCCAACGCAAGACGCGATTCGCTATGATTTTCGAAAAAGCTTGTTGAAGTTAACGCAGCCTGACTATTGGCAGAATTGGGCTGCGCCACATCGTAAGGGTTGCTTTGACTGCCGAAATCTACATAAAACGGTGTTGACACGTTAATCTGTGCGCCAGCAGCTTTCGCTTCTGCACCTGCAGCATACGCCGTTTCGGGTGCCGCCGTTTGCGCAGCGACGGGAACCATCGTGCACACTAAAGCCGCAGCAAATGCTAAGGATGTAATCCTTTTTGGCAAGCTTAGTTTCCTCATTTCCTTTTCCTTTACTGATCGTGGCATGCAACTGCCAAAGCCTCTGTTCTAAGGTCTGCTTATTCGTGTGAAGTTCAGCCGAGTTAGCCGAAACGTATTAAGGAGTTGTAAGATCTATCTGGCGCGCCTGCACTCTGCCATCAACTTGCGTTTCTGGCAGACATAGCTGCAACCAAATGTTAAAGCGCATATTGCCTTCACGAAGCGCAGTTATAGTGCCCGCTTCCGCATTTATGCTGAATGCACTGGCTGGATACCTACAAGTTGCATAGGCATCACCGGGCGCGTATATATATCCCGTACCGCCGAACAGGCTTGCACTTTGTCCCACTTCCATATCAAAATAAGAAGTGCCCAGCTTTATGCCGAATGGCAAAATCGCATTACCCGATGTGGGCAATCCGGGCTGCCAAGCGTAAACACCCCTTTCGTTATATGGAACATATATGCTAGCTTTTGTGGTAGAACCAAGCGCGGCTGGAGATATATCTGCTGTGCCATGAAGGTCTACTATGGTTGTTTCATTTAGACCAGACAGCGCCGCTTCACCTATTGTTTGCAGCTGCGCAGGCACAACAAAAGTGGTAAGCGCTGTGTTTTCGAACGCGCCAGCACCTATTATTTGTACAGTATCTGGCAAGTGTACAGTTTTTAAATTTACGCAATTAGCGAAAGCAGAATTGCCTATTTCGATTACGCTTGCTGGAATGTTTGCCACAACAATGGAATCAATTCCAGCAAAACCTTCCGGCGTAATGGTGGATACGCTGTATTCAGCTCCGTTTACAGCACCCATTTCAGGAATTGTCAATTCTGCTTCTGGCTTACCTTCTCCAGTCCAACCAACCGCAAGCGTAAAATCGTCTAGCAGGGTGTAGGTGAAACCATTTTCACTAACCGTATTGCCGGGTTTGGCAGGTTCAATGAAATTGGTAAAACCTGCCGCCTTCCAAGCAGCGGTATAAGGAGTAGCCACTTTTGCATTCTGCGTTGTTATAGGATTGAAAGAGGGAATAAATGCTTCGCTTTCGACAGCATTTGCATGTGTAGCACTTAGCCCTGCAACACCCGTTACGCCCAATTCAGCATTATCTAGCCTCATAGCGATGCTTTCAACATTTCCGTTCGCAACAATTGTTTGTAAAGCTGTATTGCCCCAGAACGCGCCCGATGCAATCTGCATACACTCAGGCGCTATTACCACACTGGTACCAAGCGCTGGGGGCGCAGCTACCAAAGTTGTTAAGTCTTGCGTATATAACAAACCGTTCCGAGTGATGAAGTGCGCAGGGACCGCGCTTCCCGTTTCTATGGCCGAAAGCTTGGTGCATCGGGAAAATACGCAAGCAGGGACAGAGGCCGTATGTTCAGGAAGCACGGCAGCGCCCTCCATACCCTCTGGAACGAGAAGGAGGCAAGTTTGCGCTGCGTCTAGCAGCATGCCGTTATTGCTTTTGTAGTTTTGATTGCCCTCGGCAACAGTTATTGCCTGAGCGTTGGGGAATAATTGGAAGAAAGCTAGGTCGATTTCTTCGACTGTAGCCGGAATTGTAATTGAGGTTACCTCAGGTGCTTTTTCCGCATCGGTAAAATATTCGGTTGTGTAAGGATTGGGTTCTGCGGAGTTTTCGCCATTTGCGGCTGGCGTGTTTGCTGCAGTCGCATTCGCGGCGGCTGCATTTGCGGCGGGCATGTTTGCTGCTGCCGCATTCGCAGCGGCTGCATTTGCTGCAGTCGCATTCGCGGCGGGCGCATTTTCACCCGTACCTTCATTGGTAGTTGCCGCGTTAGCGGTCGAAAAATTTTTGGAATTTTGAGACTCTACCTTGTCAGAAGTAGCATTTAAATACCCCCCCCCCAAGCAAATTTTCGTAACAGTTACCTGAGTACCCGCAACATCAATTTGCTCTGGGATAACAAGATTTCCTTGTAAGGCATTACCATTCCAACCGATACAACTTGCTTTCGTAGCATCTTGAGAATTTACCTGAAAGGTAAGACCATTGCTTGATACGATAACCGGCTGCAATTCCTGAGAATCCAGATTAACGCTAGCCGACACTATTTCTGGCACATCAACTATTGCATCTTCCTTCAAACCCGGCAGGCTAGATGCTTTCTCTTCTGGAAGCGCTGCTTCGGGCTGCTTGGCGTTTTGCATTGCGTCAGCAGTATCTTTTTGTCCATCTTGTGCCGTCTCGGAAGTGGAAATAGATTGAGTATCCTGAGAGGCATCCTGCGCAGCAGAATATTCGTCACTCGCTACAGCAAACGCAGCTGCTGGCGTTAACGTTGAAATCAGCGCAAGTGCGCTCAATAGCGATATAGACTTCCGTGTAAAAACACGCGAACTATTCTTCATGATATCGTCCCTTTTTCCTCAATTCCGCCCACACTGATCATCGGAAGCGTCGCACTTATGTCCCGGGTGCTTCGCTCGATTTCACCGTGTGTCCCGTAGCGAGAACTTCGGTTTTCTTTCCGTTGCTACACCTATAAAGGCGATTGCATTTAATCACCCTTTGCAAAGAATTGGCAAGTCATATCGCGAAATTTGTTTCCACAAACCACAAGCCCTCCACAAAACGGAAGTCGGAGGATGCCTTGCTGGCATACTGGCATGCTAGAACAAGCCAAAGCCTCCATAGGCACACATGCGGCTGAAGTACGAGCAACATGTAGGTCCTAAGCATATGCAACAGCAAAGCCAATTTGGGTCTATTCCAAAACTAGTGAAACCACGACCTTCGCCCTGCTGAGTGTATGTTTGGGCGCGGCGTGTGAACTGGCTTTCGGCGCGCGCGTAGTCGTTATTGTTTGGATCCATCTGCCTAGCACGACGTATATTGTCGTGCGCTGCAACAGTGTTTCCTGCCCCATTATTCGCAAGTGCGAATAAATAATACCATCTCGCATTACGCCCGCCAGACGGAATTTGTTGCAATATATTTATAGCGTTGCGGTAGTTTTGCGAATTGATGGCATATATCGCCTGCCTTACTTCGGGTGAATCGCCCGCTGCTTCCTCTGGATGTATGGGCGCACTTTGCGTAGCGTAGGCACCACCAAAAAGATCGTCGAAATTGATAGTGGTCCACCCATAAGGGTCTTGACCACTCGAACCGCCTTGTTCTCCGCCATAGCCAAACGGGTCGTAATAACCGCCGCCTGAACTACTAGAACCTCCCGCACCGCCAGCGCCACCAGCGCCACCAGCGCCGCCAGCACCCGCGCCACCCGGTCCATAGGTTGTACCACCATAGCCTCTAGGACCACTAGGACCTGCGTAACCACGCCTGCGCGCATCGCTTGCAGCATACTTTTCCGGGTTGGTTATGCGGTCGTATGCCTCGTTAATCTTATTCATGCGCTCTTCTGCTTGCGCATCCCCGGGGTTCAAATCGGGATGATTCTCACGCGCCTTCTTTCGGTACGCCTTCTTTACTTCGTCCATCGACGCGTCGCGCGATACACCCAATATGTCGTAAGGATTATCCATCTACTCTGACGGCACGCCTTCCATTGTTTTCGCTTCAGACATTTCCTTATAAGTATGATTGAATTTTTGCCAAACTCCAGCATAAAGTACGCTGCGCATTAAGTGTACGTCTTGCACAAGCGGTAAACGCTCAAATGCACTAGTCGCATCCCCCGCCAAAACGGTTAATATTTCGCGCATTTGCCCGGGATTAGCGTCTAGGCGCACAAACGGATTGTAGCTGCCTGTCTTTTTGTCGTCCGCGTAATCAACAGCGGCATCCATCAGATAAATAAACCGCCCCAAAAGCGCGCCAAATTCACCCGCCGCGCGCGCCCACATGGTGCCTTCCCAAGCAGAATCAGGCGAAAGCGAACGACCCCACACGCACCCAGCGGCAAACAATTGACCCATAAGCTGACCAAACACACGCGCACAAGCATCAGGCGGGGCATCAGCATCAGCTTCTAGCTGGTTAATCTTGCGCATAGCGCCCTCTATGGCGCTACACTCTTCCGGAATGCGCTTTACAGCTTTAGCGTAGTGCCCCCGCATCATATGCTCAATAGTGCGCGCCCGCGCAGTTCCGTCGTCAGACACGTCATCCAAACATTTATGGTACGCCAGCGCCACACTAAGATCGGCAGCGTAATCGCTATAAATTGATTCGCAATACGGCATGCGTTTTTTCGGGTGTGAAATACAATGCGCCGCTCCACAGTTTTGGGCGGGCTCAGTCAGTGAATCCAAAAACATTACCAAAAACGCAAGATCGTAACTTAGCGCCGCACGGCTAACTTGACCGTAGCGCCGCTTTAGCGTTCTGCATAACCCACAGTAAAACGCCTGATAGCGCTCTTTCTCTTCATCTGAAACTTGATCTAGCCGCGCAACCGCTATCCCAAACATACGCTAAAACCACTTCGATGGCATCTAATCGGCAGCCGCATTTTACGCAGAACCATCCGCGGCACCTTCAATATTGGCTTCATTATTTACCTGAGTATCTTCTCCACTTGCTTGTACAACATCGTTAGTTGCGCAAGCAAGCAGTTCATCTATCGTAACAAAACGATACCCCTGCGCTGCCAGCTGCGGAAGCGCGTCGCGCAAAGCCGCAACCGTCTGACTTCTGTCGCCCCCACCATCGTGCATAAGCACAATATAGCCGGGCTGCACACTAAGAATACGCTGCGCAATAGACGCTGCTCCCGGCTTTTGCCAATCGCGCGTATCTATATTCCAGCCAACTTCAGCAGTTATGTAAGGTTGCAAAACAGACGCGGTTTCTTCGTTGAAGTTACCACCGGGCACGCGAATAATTGAACTAGCCTGCGAACCAGTAACACGCGCTATTTCGTCAAAACCCTTTGTTATTTCGGAAACTCGATCTTCAGGCTTCATGCGCCCTAAATCAACTCCGTGCCCGTCTCCGGCAGCATGATCCCAAGAATGCGTACATATCTGATGACCTGCCGCAGCCGCAGCCCGCACCACATCTTCCTGCGACGCAATTCTGTCGCCCACGGTGAAGAACGTGGCTTTCGCACCATTAGCCGCCAGAATGTCTAGCACTTCGGAAGACCACGCATTCCACGGACCATCGTCGAACGTTAACGCCACCACTTTTTGTCCACCGGTATCTATGTTGAAATTCCGAACAACCTCTTGAACTGGCTCTTTCGTAGTTTCCTCAACTCTAATCCCAGACATGTTGCCTGTTCTTATAACTTGCTCGCCGGGTGAGCCCACACCGGCATAGCGATGCATAGCGCCGGTGCCCTCAAAACGCACGCTAGGCGCTATTTCTTGCACTTCTTCAACAAATGGCTCGGTAGTGTTGCTTCCATTTTCAACCAATATAACGTCGCCTTCGCAAACCAAACGACCAGTATCTTGCAAGTCTTCACCGTTCACGGTTATATGCATAGGCTCACCGCCGCCTTGCTTAATAACGCTTCCATCAACCGCTACCAAATCGCCGGGAACTATGTTTAGGTTTTGGCTTTCTATAAGATCTTGCACAGTGGTATGAACTGTAGATTTAACATCCGTGCCATTCACCGCAGCAGTGCAAGGCCAAGGAAACAGCACCACAAACAAAAGCGCCGCAACAACGACAACAGGTATGCACACTATTGCCCAAATTGGAGTACGACTAGTTGATGCTGATGGTCGTGATGCGTTATGTGCTGCGTGCTGCGTCAAGCGATTTCCTTCGTAGTAAATTATGTTTCTAGTTGGCTGAATCTTAGCAAAATACAGGTTAAATATGCCGCTAAAAACAATGTTTTTAAAGAATGACTATTTAAATCCACGACTCCAACTTATTCCCGCAATACGAATGAACTTGCATGGAAAAATAGCACAATCGCAACAATGTTTATTCGAAATTCAGAATCGGAAGTGTTTTGGCGCACAGTTTCATATTCACTTCGTATGACTTTCTTGTATTTTCCAAACGCAAACCCCACCTGTAATGTCAGACTATAGGCAAACCAAAAGAAAGGCATATAAATGACAGCTATCGGAATAGACCTTGGCACAACAAATAGCTGCGTAGCCGCAGTAGAGGGCGACTCGCCAGAAGTTATCACCAATGCGGAAGGCGGGCGCACAACGCCATCGGTGCTGGCCTTTACAAAAGACGGCGAGCGGCTAGTGGGCGCAGTTGCACAGCGCCAAGCAGCCATGAACCCAGACCGCACAATAGGCAGCGTAAAGCGCCACATGGGTACAAATTGGCGCAAAAACATAGATGGCAAAGATTTCTCGCCGCAAGAATTGTCGGCAATGATATTGCGCAAGCTGCGCACCGACGCAGAAAACTACCTTGCCACTAGCATAACTGATGCGGTTATAACTGTTCCCGCCTACTTCAACGACATGCAACGCAACGCCACAAAAGATGCCGGCACAATAGCTGGGCTTAACGTATTGCGCATAATTAACGAACCCACAGCCGCTGCGCTGGCGTATGGACTAGACCACGGAACTGCACAAAAAGTAATGGTGTACGACTTAGGCGGCGGCACTTTCGACGTGTCTGTTATAGAAATTGGTGACGGCGTTATAGAAGTGCTAGCCACATCGGGCAATAACCATCTTGGCGGCGACGATTTTGACGAAGTGCTAACGAAGCATCTGCTAGACAACTTCCGCGCCCAAACCGGCGTTGACCTAACACGCGACCAAATGGCGCACCAGCGCGTACTTGAAGCCGCCGAGCAAGCCAAGCGCGAACTTAGCAGCATGGAGTCAACCACTGTTAACCTGCCGTTTTTGGCGCAAAACGCCAGCGGTCCGCTTCATATGGAACAAACCATAACGCGCGCCGAATTTGACAGGCTAACCAACCACTTGGTTGAAGCAACCACTGAACCCGTTATGCAAGCACTAAACGATGCAGGCATAGCCGCAAGTGAACTAGGCGAGGTGCTACTTGTTGGCGGCAGCACGCGCATACCGGCAGTTCAGACGCATGTGCAGAAATTGACAGGGAAACGCCCTGCTAGCAGCATTAATCCAGATGAGTGCGTAGCGCAAGGTGCCGCAATTCAAGCAAACACGCTGTCAAGCGCGATGGCTGCAAAAGGCGGTGCCATGGTACCGCGTGGTGGAGAATTGCTGTTGCTTGATGTTGTGCCCATGAGTTTTGCTATAGAAACTGTAGGCGGCATAGCCACACGAGTAATAGAGCGCAACACCACATTACCCATCCACTACGAGCAAGTATTTACAACAGCCGCACCCTTCCAAACCAAAGTGGAAATCAACATTATGCAGGGCGAGCGCCCCATGGCAGCCGACAATAAATCTATAGGTAAATTCACGCTGAAAGGCATAAAGCGCGCCCCTGCCGGCGTGCCTCAAATTAACGTTAGTTTCGACATAGATGCAAACGGCATACTTACCGTTACGGCGAAAGATTTGGGCACAGGCAACGAGCAGTCAATAACCATAACCGATAGCGAGCGCATGACCGATGCTGAAATAGCAGCCGCAATGGCAGATGCCGAAAAATACGCTGCCGAAGACCAAGCGCGGCGCGACGCTTTCCAAGAGCGCGAAAAGGCGCAGAAACTAGTTAATGAAGCTGAAGAGCGTATAAAAGCCGAAGGCAAACAGATGGAAAAGGATACAAAACGTCAGCTGAAAAGTGCTGTAGCTAGCGTACAAAAATACTTGATGAAAAAACCTGAAAAGATGAAACCGGAAGATAAGGGCGCTTTCAGTGCCGCTATCGCCGAGTTGGAGCGTTTGCTTTAGCCTGCGCTGCGCAATTACCTGACACAAATTACGCTACAACGCACAAGCGACGCACAACCAACATAACAACACCAAAAAGAAAAGCCCCGATTGCGGGGCTTTTCTTTGCCTATAAGATCTAACTCCTATTGACCAGGAGCCTTCGGGGCAGCTGGAGCGCCGGGTGCAGCCGGGGCGCCGGGGGCAGCTGGAGCACCGGGTGCGCCGGGCATAGGCTTGGTGCCATTAATATATTCAGAGAAGTCTGCCTTGCAGAAAGGGCACTTCTCAATCTTCATGCCACCAAGCATTTGAATGGGCTTACCGCATTCGGGGCACTTCATTGGGCCGGCGGATGCATCTGCTGGTCTGAAACACATATTGCTCTCCTGTTCCTCAAATTAACAGCTCTACAACAATAGAGCATCGTTAATAAACTACATGCCAAGAATAACCAATTTTCGGTGAAATGACAATTAGTGAACTATTTCACTTCTGCACTATTTTCAAATGGATACGTTACGTAGCGCCAAATTGCGCACATCGGCACAAGGAATACTACTGTAGATACAGCATGTGCAATATCGAACGGCAACCCAGCGGCATAAACTCCCACTACCGCCTGCCATTGCATAGCACCACCAAACATGGCAACTATCCATGTGTTCATTATGAACCCGAACAAAAGCGATACAAAAAACCCATACGCATATACAAGTAGTGTGCGAACACCTCCAGCGCCAGCACGAACTTTAGGCGCGTCCTTACAGCCGAACAGCCCGCGTGCACCCAACACACCTGCCAACCAACCAGAAAGCCCCCAAGCCGCCATCTGCCAAATAGTCCAAGCACCCTGCCCAAGAAACATATTAGATGCAAAAGCAGCCATAGCGCCTACAGCAAACCCGTAGCGTCTACCCAACAAAATTCCAGCCATTATGCACACGGCAGTAACAGGCTGCACGCTAGCTATGCTTGCAAAAGCCACACGCCCCGCTACAGCCACAGCGCAAAATGCCAGCGCAAACACCACATTCCGCGCAATACTGCTAGAGCTCGCCGCGCCGCGCACATCAGCTGACACACTTGCAGGCGCACCCGCATCAATCCCCGTGTTCACCTTTTGCAAAAACGGAAAAGTAGAAATTATTGTGCTGATTTTTTTCTCAGAATTAGACATGCAATTCGCCTTTCGAAATGAATGCTAAACATTACGCAGATTAGTGTCGATGCAATCGGCGATCAAGTACCTCTTTGCGATGTTCGCGCTCTGCGCGCAATTCGCTAGGACGCTTCCTGCGCTTAGGCTGAAGATCTGTAGGCTCATCTTCCTGCTCGGGATTATCCGCATCATCTCTCGCCAAAAACATTGTGCGCTCGGTATGTTCGGCATGCGAACCATGCCGAGAAGCATCTGCGGCAGACGAGTAAGCACGCACTTGTCCTTCCCGCGATAAATCGCGGCGAATGCGGAAGTATTCCCAAGTAAGCAACACCAGCAAAATAGACTCAACAATAAGGTAGCTAAGAACTGCGCCGCTTAGACCCGCAAACGAAACCAGCAAAAGCGGCACGAACAGCGAAAATCCGAACGTTACCAAATAAAGAGTAGTTACATCGCGCTGCCTGCGCATAATAGTTATTACTTGATACAAAAAATCAATAGCTGCCGTAACGCCGCCGCACGCAAGCATTACGTACAACAATCCGCGATACGGCTCAAAATCTACACCATATAAGAAGCTCATTACCGGCAGACCAACCCATGCCATAACAGCCCATACCGCCGCCGTTATTCCCACTATAACGCCCATTAGCCCCACTATAAGCAAGTCGAATTTTCGACGTTTAGCCGCATCTTGCCACACCCCAGTCATGCGCAGCAAAAGCGGCTTATACACAAGCTGAGCGCCTATCAATATCATCTGTGCCGGGAAATATAGCGCGTTGTAATACAGCTGGTTATCGTATGCCAGCGACCCTTCCATAACAAATTTCGGGGTATTTTCTATAACGTTAAACAGGAAAATTGCCACAAAAAGAGGTGCCGTAGCCTTAAACAGCTGCATAAAACTGGGCAGGCTAAAACCTTTCGACTTTGGCGTTTCCATAAGCGTTAGTGGCCATGTTATAACCACAAAAGTAACTACAGCTGCAATAGCCATTGCATAGCACGACACCACCGAATTATGCGTTATTAGCATTACGATACAAAACGCAAGTACAGCTATAACAGAGCGAATAGTTTGAGAAAGTCCGCCTAAATAAAGTTTGTCTACCTGCTGTAGCCTGCCTTCATAAACGTCTGCCAAAGCATCAACAAACTTGAATAAAATTACGCCCATGGAAATATTGAACATTTCGGAATCGTAGCCGCGAATGCTGCAATACAACCAACCAACAACCAACATAGCGATGCAAGTTATCCAACGGCTAACTTGATAATCGGCAAAAGAGTGTTCTTCGCTTAGATCGGATACCTGATAGGCACGGGTACCAAAATTTCCAATAAACATAAGCAATAGCGCCACTATAAACGCCATCGAAATCATGCCAGCTTGCTCAACTCCGACAACCTGAGTAGACACCATAGTCATTACCGGAAATACTAATGCCCATGCAGCCGAACCAGCTGTGTTCCAAATAAAATCGCGAGTAGTGCGGTGTGGAGCATACGCCGCTTCAGCAGCTGAAAGCCCATCGCCTTTCATTGCGCCCACTACACGATCGAACCATTGATTTGCAAGCTTCGCTATAAAATTTTGCTTATGTTGGCGCGGTTGCTTGTTACTATGGGCTGGCATTCGGCGGTTCGCGACTCCTTTTATCGTGCGTTTAATGCGTATTTATAGTATAGTCTTCAATAGTGAATTAATTAGCATGAGTAATGTGCTATTTACACATTCGCATTGCGTTAACAGATAGGAAGGCAGCAAACCGTATGAGCGAAACTGATTCGCATATTACTTCGTCGGCTTCTACACCAGTTTCGTCAAACGTAAAATCGGTTCCGTTGTCGTCCATAACAAATACTAACGGCAACGCAGTACGTATGCCAGTTGCAGCTTCAGCTAATGGGCAAGCCGCAAATCAGCCGCACGCGCAGTCAGCACCAGCATCAGCGCCTGTAGCTACAACACCTAATGCTCAAACGGCATCTTCCGCAGCACCCTCGTCTGCTAAACCTGCACCAACACCCGCAGTCGCAGTACCCGGTGTTGCCGCGGCTACCGCACAACCAACAGCCGCAGTTGAAGCAGCGCCCAAGCAACCCAACCTTCCAGTTGCGGTTCCTATGCCCGAATATCATCCAATAGCTGGGGCAATCAACCCGTCTGGTCCGCGTCCGAAGCAGCCCAAAAAGCACAACGGGCTTTTGATTGCAGGCATAATTGTATGTGCTCTAGCGGCAATAGCGCTAATTTGTGCGCTCTGCTACATTATGAGCCGCCCGCATAGCGTAACCGTGAACGCTCCTTCAGCCGATGTTGTTGAAAAGGCATATGAATCAGCCGATATAAATGCTCCTACCCTTTCCGACTATAGCTATATAAACACCGAAGGGTTAGACGATCCACAAATTTCCAACATTCAAATAGGCGAAGTTACAAGCAGCGGCTCAGGAGATGCTCAGAAAACATCGTGCTCTACTACCGCTCAGGTCGTATTCGAAAATGAATCAGTTCGCGTAGATCAGACGCTACAATTGCCGTTTACTTACAACGCATCATCTTCCCAGTGGGAAGCTGGAAAGCCATCTGTGCAGTCCTCTGGCGAAAAAGTTGAGCCCACCGGTCCTGCCGATGTAGCCGCACTACAAGCAGCATTACCGGAATTGCTAAAAGCCTACGACGCTAATATTGCCTCTCAGTATGAAGGCGCAGCAATTACTGCAAATTCGAATTTAAGCGCAACCGGTGGAGACGTAACATTTACATTAGACAAGACTAATGCTGACGGAACCCACATGCGCACTGATGCTAATGTAGGTGTAGCTTGGGACGAGACTAAAGGGTGGGTTCCCACTGTAAATTGGATAGGCACAGCACCTAATAATCAAGGCGAAAACCCCAACACAAACCAGAATCAACCCACTAACGAAAACAACAACGGAAGCAACGGAAGCACTTCCGAGAACACCGGAGGCGCAAACGGTGGCGATATGCTACTTACATGCTCCACAGGAGATCTGGTAGAAGTTCCCGGAGTTATCGAATATCGCGACGATCGCGTGCTGCTGCGCTCCGACTACACTATTCGCGTAATACTAGACGGAAAAACGTATGTTACTAGCTATTTTGAATTGACCGCCAACACATTCGTAGTAACAAACGGTGCGCATGTTTCCGTTATAGGCGAAATAAGCGCTACGGGTACATTGCCACAAGCACCACTAATGATTAACCTAGATTACGAGGATTAATCCCTTGTTCACACGTAATGCAATAAGCCCGAGATGCAGCTTTATGCGCGCTCGGGCTTTAATATATACCTTAGTGTTTGTTGAGGTTGAAAGGGCTTAGAAATGACTCTGTTAGATCTTTGGAAACTTATAAAACGCAGCGTATGGCTAGTAATTGGCTTACCTATTGTCTGCGCTATAGTGTGCGTTGCAGTTCTGTATTTTATGCCAAACGAATATTCGGCAACATCTACTATAACGGCATCTGCAGAACCTGCCGGAGTAGGCAGTTTTGCCACCGCAGCAGCTGAACAGCAGTCCAAAAATGGTGTTGAAGTCAAAGCCTCCACCAATACAAGTACGCGCGTTATAACAATTACCGCCGAAGGCAACGACCCTAATCAATGTATAAAAGCAGCCAACAGGGCTTTGAATACCACATTCATAAAGGCGTTTAGCCGCTATAACGTATCTGGCGAAGTTGTAAACATAACTGTACGCATGGACTTAAAACGCGCCACCGCCGCTACAGATGAAAGCCCCAGCACCACGAAGAGCGCCGGCATTGCCCTTCTAGCCGGGCTGTTTGCCGCAGTATGCATAGTTGTAATCATGGATCTTGTGCGCGGCAATATTCATAGCGCACGCGACATGGAAGAAGACTACGAAGCACAACTACTTGGACGCATTCCGAAACCAAATCAGCAAGAAAAAGCGCTCGACCGCCAGCAATTGTTTGCCAATGTACGTTTTGCAAGCGGCGAACACAAAAGCGTATGCGTGCTTTCTATAGACAACGAAGCTCTTTCGGCGCAAACATGTACAGAATTGGCAGAAGCAGCCACACAGGCAGATAAGCGCGTCTTGCTTGTAGATGCCGACATGAACGGACAGTCGCAACTTGCAGAAAACCTTGCAAGCGATGGCAACGGTCTATCCGATGTACTTACCGGCGAAATTCAGCTAAGTGATGCCGTGCGAATTACGCAAGGTTTCAGCTACGTACCCGCCGGAAACCCCAAACAAAGCCCAATCGCTTTACTTGATAGCCCCAAACTTTCACAAATGCTAGAACAGGCGCAGCTTGAATACGATATAGTAATTTTGAATGCCGCACCAACAACTAAACAAGCCGACTTTTCTTATGTTGCCAATGTAGCCGGATCGACTATATTGTGCGTACAGGAATTTGTAACTAAGCGTAAAGGTATTGAAGCTGCAGCTACTCAGCTTGCTATCGCAAAAGCGAATGTCATAGGATTTGTGGCTGCCGAATAAGTAAATAGGTAATTTCAAAGCGAATTACGACAACAGATTACGAGGTGGTTCTTATGGCGGAGCAAACTGGAACAAAAGCAAAACGCGATTGGGGTCTTGTTATCGGCGGCATACTGTTCTTTATTGCAGGGCTGGTTATGTTTTTCTGGCCCGGGCTTTCGCTGGTAGTTATAGCCCAAATGGCTGGTGCATTAATGCTTGTTGGCGGCATCGTTGACATAATTCACTATTTCCAATTTCGCAAAACAGGTCTTACGTCTGGCTGGGCTATTGTAAGTGCAATATGCAGCATAATACTGGGTTTGATGTTTTTGCTGCACCCCATAGTAACGGCTGGCGTTTTGCCATTTATAGTGGGCATGTTTGTTATCGCTTACGCCATAATAGCTATTGTTACAGCAATTTCTGTGCGCAAGATGGGCTCAACTTGGGGTGTCATGCTTGTTAACGGCATAATATCGCTACTATGCGGACTTATGTTTGTCTTTATGCCCGACACATTTGCTATCTTTTTAAGCGTGCTATTGCTAATGCGCGGAATTACTATGTGCATCCTTGGTTTAACTACTCATAGCGCATCAAAATTAATGTAGCCAACTTACTTAAAACCCACGCATTCTAGCGGCGGTGAAAGGAAAACATGTTCGGCGACAATTTAGACAGAATAGTTACTGCCATCGAAAAAAACTACGAGGCAGACGAGATATTCTTCACGAAACCCGGCTTACGTTTCCCCAGCAGAACTGCCGTAAAGGAAATTCTGAAAGGGTTAAGACGTGTAGTTTTCCCCGGCTATTTCGGCGAAGAGATGCTCTCTCCTAACACTAGCCCCACTTATTTCATCGGCGAAATACTGATACAAATTGAGCGCAAATTGCGCGAACAGATAATAATTGCCCTAACTTATACCGATGACTCGTGCGGCAACACAATAGATATTGGGCATTGCGGCGAATGTGCACCGTGTCACATAATAGACCGCGCCGCTGAAGTCTGTACTACTTTTTTTGACGAACTGCCGCGCGTGCAGCAAGTTTTGCTAACCGATGTGGAAGCGCTATACGAAGGTGACCCAGCAGCAGGCAGCAAAGAGGAAGTAATCTTTAGCTATCCGGGGCTATACGCCATTTATGTGTATCGCCTAGCGCACATTCTCTACGAAATGGACGTGCCAATTATTCCGCGCATTATGACTGAGTTGGCTCATTCCGGCACAGGCATTGACATTGGAGCGGGTGCAAAAATTGGCGAATATTTCTTCATTGATCACGGCACAGGTGTGGTAATTGGAGAAACAACTGAAATAGGCGACCATGTAAAGCTGTATCAAGGCGTTACGTTGGGAGCGCTTAGTACACGCGGCGGTCAGCGACTAAGCGGTGTAAAACGCCATCCAACCATAGAAGACAATGTGACTATTTATTCAAACGCTAGCGTACTTGGTGGCGAAACCGTTATCGGCGAAGGCTCAGTTATTGCTGGCAGCACCTTCGTTACGTTTAGCGTACCGCCACATAGCCGTGTGTCGGTAAAGGAACAAGAGATAACCGTGCGTCAACCGGGCGAAAAAGACTAGAATAGTTTTGCAGTTATTGTTAAGGTGAACTGCGTCGCTGCGAGATAATGCACAGCGACGCAGTTCACCTTGTTATATAGTTACTAAGTAGGTTCCTTTGATTCTTGACGCATTAGACGAAATGCACCTGCGCGATTGGCTAGTATTGCTGGCATTGTCTATTGTTGTGTCTACATGCGGTGTAATTGGAGTGTCTTATGTAGCGGGCAGCGGCTGGGCTATTTTCGATACGGTACAAACAATACTTTTAATTGTAATATTCACAATTGTGGCAGCCATTGTGTTCTTCCTAATGGATGTTTTGTTTTTCTGGGTATGTCTTACACGTGCCCGCGAAGATGACCGCTTACCAAACGAGCGCAAACCGCTACTAGCACGCTTAACACCGCATTGGCAATTGAAAAGCATTGCTATATTTGCAGCCATAATGGCGCTGTTTTGGCTACCGTGGTTAATAGCGAATTACCCGGGCGGTACATACTGGGATACCTACTACCAGATATATCAGATATACCCAGAAAATCATCCTATATCGATAATTCCATGGGAAGAAATTCGCGAACAGACCATAACCGATGCTTGGCTGGTTGACCATCATCCAGTGCTAACCACGCTGCTATATGGTGCCTTCGGATACGCCTCCGATTTGCTAACCGGCAACTGGATGCTAGGCGTATTCACGTTCGTGTGCATTCAAGGCGTAGCGCATATCATAGCGTTCACGTGCGCCGTAGCTTACATGCGCCAGCGCCATTGCCCACTAGTATTATGTTTTTGCGCATACCTATTCTTCTGCATAATGCCTTTTATAAGCACATGGGCGATGTGTATGGTAAAAGATAGCCTGTTCGGAGCATTATGCATCCCCTACTTCATAATGCTTTTCGAAGCTGTACGCACACGCGGCGCAAGTTTGCGCGGCGCTTTCGCTATAGTGCTTTTCTGTGAACTGGGTTTACTGCTGTGTCTTACGCGAAAAATGGGCATTTTCATGGTGGTACCCACAGCGCTTATAGCCGCCATAGTCCTACGGCGCGGCAAGCGTCCGCATCTCGCAGAAAGCGGCGCGGTGCGCGCATGTCTTATACAGGCTGGCTCGTGCGTGGCAACAATGGCGCTGCTGCTTCCGCTGCTAGTATTTCCGCTTGCCAATATTAGTCCGGGTGGTAAACAAGAAATTCTAGGACCTCTTTTTCAGCAAACCGCACGCTATTTGGTCGATCATGGCGATGAGATATCGGCATCGGAAAAACGCGCCGTACAAAACGTGCTGGACTACGATAAATTAGCCGACGAATACCAATTCGACTTCGCCGATTCTGTGAAATACCGCTATAACATAGATGCCACCCCAGAGCAGTTACTTGATTATATGAAAGCCTATATATCCATGGGGATACGCCACCCTGAATCTTATTTAGCGGCATTCGCATCGCTGGCAGGCTACTACGTGGCACCCACCGCTTTCGCCAACATACGCATGGTGACAGTGGATACGCACATGGGCGACAATGACCGCTATATGCTATGGAATCCAGATGAACTAGATTGGTTGCGCCACGGCATGGACGATGCCTATACCGCTATAGCCGAAACTCCCGGCATTAATTTACCTTTGCTAATAGTTACATATGTATTCTGGCTGCCCGCCGGCTTAATTTTTGTATTAGTGCGACGGCGCCTACGCTGCGGCAT
Organism: Adlercreutzia sp. ZJ154; assembly: GCF_011039055.1. Taxonomy (NCBI): domain Bacteria; kingdom Bacillati; phylum Actinomycetota; class Coriobacteriia; order Eggerthellales; family Eggerthellaceae; genus Adlercreutzia; species Adlercreutzia sp. ZJ154. Next base: position 65,648 of record NZ_JAAKEF010000005.1, on the reverse strand, counting down.
TTTGCTGGTGCCTACACTTATTCTGTTAGCATTTTGCGTAATATCTCCCGTATACGATGCGCGCTATTGCGTACCCATTTTTGACATGGCACCACTACTAGTTTGCGCTTTTGCCGCCATTTGCATTGACACACAGCCAGAAATAGCCAACTTTAGCGAGGTTGAGACTGACTTTAAGCCTATGGCGCATTACAATACATTTAATTGTGTTTGAGGGGGCAAATTGAACACCGACACACCGTTAGTAGGCATAATAATGGGATCGCAGTCCGACATGGAAGCTATGCAACCATGCATGCAGCAGTTGGACGATTTCGGCATTCCCTATGAAGTAAAAATAGCCAGCGCACATCGCAAACCCAATATGGTGCACGAATGGGCAGAAACCGCAACTTCTCGCGGTATGCGCGTTATAATAGCTGCCGCCGGAAAAGCAGCGCACCTTGGCGGCGTAGTAGCTGCATTCACACCGCTGCCAGTTATAGCGGTACCTATGAAAACTAGCGACTTAGGCGGGCTAGATTCGCTGCTTTCTATGGTTCAAATGCCAAGTGGCGTACCCGTGGCATGCGTTGCCATAAACGGCGCAAAGAATGCAGCCATACTAGCCACACAAATTATGGGTGCCGGAACTGGCGAAAACGATGCACAGATGCGCGAGAAAATAGTCGCATTCAAGCGCGAAATGGCAGAATAGGAATGCAGATGGACCATATTAGCGCTGAGAAATTCGTTTGTCACACCGAAGCAGACGGAACGCTAAAATGACCAAGAAACTCCTGATGGGCAATGAAGCCTTCGCTCATGCTGCGCTGGAAGCTGGCGTTAATGTTGTAGCAGGTTATCCGGGCACACCTTCGTCAGAGTTAGTAGAAACCGTGGCACGTTTACGCGCGGCGGGCAAAGCGCTGGGCGTGCACGTAGAGTGGTCAACTAACGAAAAGGCAGCACTAGAAATTTGCGCAGCGGCATCTATGTCGGGCGCACGAGCGCTTTTCACCTGTAAACAAGTTGGATTAAACGTAGCCAGCGATGCGCTAATGTCTCTCAACTACGTGGGGGTGCGCGGCGGTTTAGTGCTGTTTGTTGCAGATGATCCCGGTCCTATATCTTCACAAACTGAACAAGATACGCGCCGTTTTGCCGAATTTGCGAAAGTGCCTGTATTTGACCCTGCCACTCCCGAACAGGGCTTTGCCATGATGAAAGCGGCATTCGAGCTGTCTGAAGAATACGGCACGCCCGTTATAGTGCGTCCTACAACGCGCGTTAACCACGCTTCAACTTTCTTCGATGTAGAAGACACCACACAAGCCAGACCTCTTCCCGCAGGCGGCTTCAAACATAATCCCGACCATTGGGTCATATTCCCGAAAAGGTCTTATCAAGCTCACGGCGAAATAATTGACCGACTAAACGATATGACACGCATATTCGCGCTAGATGCGCATTTTTCGCAGTTCCTGCCCATGTTTAGCAAGGCTACTGCAGAAGAAAGCAAGCCAGCTGAAGAGCCTTATTTGGGCATTTTCACCGGCGGTGTTTCCACGCAATACGCACTTGAAGCTCTAGAAATGATAGAGCGCTGCGCCGAGCGCGCAGGCGTTGCGCTGCCACCGTACAGGTTTATGCAGATGGGCATTCCGTATCCGCTGGCAAAACGTCCTTTGCGACGCTTTATGGATGGCTTGTCGCACATATTAGTTCTTGAGGAACTAGACTCGGTGCTTGAAGAAGGACTTATGGTAACTGCGTCTAACAACTTCCTTTCTGCGCATGTGCACGGCAAGCTTACTGGTGAAGCACCTGATCGCGGGGAAAATTCTACCGAGAGCGCAGTGGTAGCAATTTCGCACTTCTTTGACATGTATACGAAAGCGCCAAAGCAAGAAATAATCGTTGCATCAACAACCTCCAATTCGGACAGCGGCGACAAAAAACACAACGGCAAAGATAAGCGTGCTGCGCACAGACTACCAAACCATGTTAATGACACTAAACCGGCAGAAGAGCCTCAAATTGGCTTGATAGGCGTTGCTGCCGACTATAGCGCCAGCCAAAACTCCGCTGCTCCTGAAAGCATGTCTCAAAAGCGGGCTCAGTTGGCTGCACGGCGCAAACAAACGCATGCCGCTCGTTACAAAGCGCCTGCATCTGCTTTGAAAGCAGAAAGTGCCAGCGCTGTTACTCAAGTCGTGCAAACTCCAACATCGCAACAGCGGCGCAAACCGGGCGAAGCAGTTGATCGCGACGGAAACAGACTTTCTATTCTTCGGCTTATGGAAGATGTAATAGGCAAAAAGGCATTGCTGCATTACTCATACGAGCTTCCACCCAGACCCCCGGTCTTATGCGCAGGTTGTCCACATCGTGGCAGCTTCTACGCTATAAAAGGCGCACTGGATAAAATTGGGGTAAAGCGTGAAAATGCTATGCTGTGCGGCGATATAGGCTGCTACACACTTGGAAACGCTCTGCCGCTTAACGCCGTTGATACATGTCTTTGCATGGGCGCAGGTATAACCATGGCGCAGGGCTTCCACATTGCCGAGCCTAATAAAAAGCAGGTAGCCTTTGTAGGCGATTCTACATTTTTCGCCAGCGCTATGACAGGCATTGCAAATGCCGTATACAACAACCACGATGTAACATTCGTCATACTTGATAATTCCACTACCGCTATGACTGGGTCACAACCGCACCCCGGCACTGGCACCACGCTTATGGGAGAACACAACAAACCCATTAGCATTGAAGCAGTACTAGAAGCATTAGGTGTTCAGGTAATACTTCGCGCTGATCCTTTGAACAGGGTGCAGGCAGAAGAAATATCTATGCTTGCCTTAAAGCATGAAGGACCTTCAGCTATTATTTTCCAAAGCCCCTGCGTATGGCTAAGACCGTTCGGCATTCCAGCTGAAGTTGACACAGAGCAATGCACCGGTTGCAAACGCTGCATAACCGACATCGGTTGCCCTGCTATAGCTTTCTCCGCCGACGCGCGCGGGCGCAAAAGCGGAATGCGAGGTCAGGCAGTTATAGACACCAGCTTGTGCAACGGATGCGGACTTTGCCTGCAAGTGTGCCCGTTCGGTGCCATAAAAATACCATCTATATTAGATTATGCCGCGCGCGACACAGGTGCCGTAACGCTAGAGGCGTCTAAGTCAAAACCTTCTGAAATAAATATGACCGCAACCTTAAAGGCGCAAGAAACGCAAAGCGCAGAGACAAATGCTGCTTACGCAGAAAGCTATGCAGCCACACAAGCCAACGTTGGCGAAGACGCTAGCAGTATTACTAATGAAACTAATGAAGATGCCGATGCAGATAACCTGCCCGCAGAAAATGAACCGGAAACAAACGAAACCGAAAGCAAAGATGACCACTTAGAAGATGCAGCAAATGACACAGAAGCCGCATCGGAAAATACGCCAGCTGCAAACGAAACAGAACCGGAACAGGCAGAGCAGCCTAAACTGGAAGAGCATCAAGAGCTTACAGAAGAGGAAAACACTCCAAAACATGCTGCAATGCCAAGTCGTGTGAAAAGACCTAAAGCAAGACCGAGAAGAGTGTCTCATTCGAATAGCCGCGCAAAGAATAGCGATACGCTTCAAATAAATGCTTCACGGGTTTTCGGCGGCACATTGACCATCAAAATAGAGGGCAACGATCCGGCAGACACCGACACAGATAACGCAAACGAAAGCGAGGATGGGCGTGGTTAATATACTTCTGACCGGAGTTGGCGGTCAAGGTACCGTGCTTGCTGCGAAGGTGTTAGCTATGGCGGCTGCCGCAAAAGGCTGGCAAGTTCGTACCGCCGAAACAATAGGCATGGCGCAGCGCGGCGGCAGCGTAGTTTCACATGTGCGTATGGGGAATTTGGGCGAAAGCGTACACGCACCTTTAGTCACACACGGCACAGCGAACCTTATCGTAGCCTTCGAACCCGGCGAAGCTGCACGCTGTTTAGGCTATTTAGCGCCGGGCGGCACGGTGGTAACTGCAACCACTGCAGTAGAGCCTGTGGCTGCGGCTCTTACATCGAAACCATACCGTTCACAAGACATAATTGAAAACATAAAGCTTACGTTTTACAACGATGTAGCTAACCGTATAGCTAATTCAGTTACTGCAACTCGCGAAGGGCAGCGGCGCGCAAGCCAGCATCATCGACTTGTAGTTGTAGACGATATGGCTGTAACCAGCGCCTTAGGAGATAATCGAAAAGTGTTAAACTCCATTCTTCTTGGAGCTGCTGTAGCAAAATACTGCATGCCAATTTCACTAGACGACTTAAAAGGCGCAGTACTTGCGTGTGTAAAGCCGCAATTCGCGCAAATGAATATAGATGCCATAAATAAAGTAGCAGAGGGGATAGATTATTATGCAAATGAAGCCTGAGCAACTCGAATTAATACGCGAACAGCTGAAAACGATAAAAGATCGCTCGGCTTTCTATGCCAAAAAATTCGATGGAATAGATGTAGAAGATGTAGTCTCTCAGGCAGACTTTGAACAGTTACCGTTTTCAGAAAAAGACGACTTGCGCGCAGCATATCCGTTAGGGCTACAAGCGGTGCCCGACGAAGAAATTGTGCGCATCCATTCGTCTTCTGGAACCACGGGTACACCGGTAATAATCCCCTACACACGCCAAGATGTAACCGACTGGGCTATCCAGTTTGCCCGCTGCTTTGAAATAGCTGGTGTTACCCCGCTCGATCGCGTGCAAATTACACCGGGTTACGGTCTGTGGACAGCAGGCATAGGCTTTCAAGCAGGCTGCGAACGCTTAGGTGCTATGGCTATTCCTATGGGACCGGGCAACACCGAAAAGCAGCTTCGCATGATGGAAGATCTGCAATCTAGCGTGCTATGCGCTACGTCGTCGTATGCACTTCTTTTGGCTGAAGAAATACAGAAGCGCGGCATCCGCGACCGACTTTCCCTGCGCAAAGGTGTAATAGGCAGCGAACGCTGGGGCGAAAAAATGCGCAAGCGTATTCAAAATGAATTAGGTATAGAAATCTACGACATTTATGGTTTGACTGAGATATACGGACCTGGTATTGGCATTTCATGCGATGAACATTGTGGAATGCACATATTTGAAGATTATTGTTACATAGAAGTTGTTGACCCCGTTACGGGCAAAGTGTTGCCTGACGGCGAAGAAGGTGAACTTGTTATAACCACGCTTCGCAAACAGGGCGCTCCGCTAATTCGTTATCGCACACACGACCTTACACGCATCTTGCCCGGCGATTGCAAGTGTTCGTGCGGCGAAAAGCATCCACGCATAGATATACTAACCGGTCGCACCGACGACATGTTCAAGGTGAAGGGCTGCAATATCTTCCCTGCACAAGTTGAGGAAGTAATTGCCATAACCGACGGTACATCTAGCGAATATCAAGTAATGATTGAAAACATTAGTGGGCGCGACGTACTTACTGTGCTGTTCGAAACACCACTGGAAGGCGACGCGCGCACAGCAGCCGAAGAACAGCTTGCTGCCATTTTCAAAGCGAAAATTGGATGCGCACCCGAAGCTAAAGGCGTTCCGCTAGGCGAGCTTCCCCGAAGCGAGAAGAAAACCAAGCGTATTTTCGACAGCCGCTATTAACCAACAGGATCGGCTGCGGCAAGCGCTGAAAAAGCGTTTTTGCCGTAGCCGTTACTAATGCGGACACGCGGCAGCGCCATAGGGTTGTCTCCCGGTTTTATGCGGCGATTTTCTATAGTGAATGCGCATTGCACGTTGGCTTGTTCTAGCGCAGCCCAAGCTGTTTCGTTATTGTCGCCAAATGGATATGCCACAGCCTCTGTCGTGCCCAGTATCTCTTGCGCTTTTACTATGTCGTCATATATCTCTTGCTGCGACGATGCGTGGATTAAACCGCCGCGACCTATACCTGACCCTCCTGTATGCATGCCATATGTGTGCGACTGGAACGAAATATAAGGGTTAGCCTGACTTACAATACGTTCAGGAATGTTCTCGTCTTTGCAAATAAGGAACATAGTCGCCGGCACTTCGTATTTGCGGAACAGCTCTCCACCTAGCGTGTACACATTCCATTCTCCATCGTCGAAAGTTAACGTGGCGCTATTGGCGGGAAGCGTGTGGTTTCCTTCGGCAAAGGCGCGTATCTCCTGATATGAGGGATAGTAGTAATTGTTTTCCGTAAGATACTGCAGATGCGCCTCAAGATCGGTTATGGAAAGAAGGTTGTTATTCATGTCGTCGGGCGGCGCTGCCGGATTGTAGAGATAGTGATACATGAATACCGGAATGCTAGCAGCGTTGCCACTTTCAAAAGATTCCACCACATGTACGGTGCGCTCAGCCACAGCCACTTGCCCATTTTCAGTTTTAGCGGTGTAAGTTACGGTATAAGTGCCCGGCACCGATGTATCTACATTGCCAGATATTTGAACGGTAGATGTTATGTCTGGCGAATTTTGTGCATCTGGGTCTACCGCATGGCAGCCCGCCTCTAAGTATTCTTCGCCTTTAAGTACATAAGTATTGCGACTACCACCTAGTGTCATTACAACATCTTCAGCCATAACCTCTTCCGATATTACAGTGTCTTTTTGTGTTATAGGAAGCGTACTAGCTGCATCATCCGAGGGCGAATTGGTGCAGCTTTTCAGGGCAAATATGCCTAGTGCAACAATTGCTATAACTATTGCCAACACAATAATAATTGCCAATACAGGAGTTTTTCGCGACTTGCGTGCAGGTTGGCTATACGCTGCATGGCTGCGCGTAGTTTGGTGCGTAGCTTGTCGATATGCGGCATGATTGCGCGACGGCTGGCTGCGCCTAGCTTGGCTGCGCCCTGTGTGCGCCGATGGTCTTTCGCTCATAGATACCCCCAACTTATCCATTGCCAGTCATTATAAAGACCAATTTGCGCTTGCACGACAAAAAGCAGGCAACACTTAGATATTCCACCTGTTAAAAAAATTAGTGCCACAATCACTTTATTGTGCTAAAGTATCGCCCATGAATATTAATGCAGGAAATACAGAATTTATGTTTGCAGGCAACTGCGCTATTATGACGCAGCATTTTGCCCAAAAATGTATCTGCGAAACAGCTTGTGCTGTTATGAGCGAACACATGGCTGAATGCTGTGTTAGCACTCCTCCTCATTTGGTTTACCGATATTGATGGCACGCGGGTTTTCGCCCCGGGCCATTTTTTATGCTCGGATACACGCAAAAGCCGCGTGCGCCTTCATTCTTACACTGTTCATTTCAAGGTTTCAAAATCAAGGAGAATTAAATGGTCGCTAAGATATTATTGGTGCTTGTGTTTGTGGCTATTGCCGTAGGAGTAGGAATCTACTGCAATAGAACCACAAAAACGGTTGATGGCTTCGTGCTTGGCGGGCGCAAAGTGGGTCCATGGATGAGCGCATTCGCTTACGGCACCAGTTATTTCAGCGCAGTAGTTTTCGTGGGCTACGCTGGACAATTCGGATTCAAATACGGCACAGCAGCCACATGGGCTGGCATTGGCAACGCAATACTTGGCAGCCTTTTGGCGTGGTGGGTATTAGGTCCACGCACACGCGAGATAACGCATCGCCTTGGCGCGCAAACTATGCCGGAATTTTTTGGAAAGCGCTACAATTCCAAAGCATTACGAATTGCTGCAGCGGCTATCATATTCGTCTTCTTAATTCCATATACTGCTAGCGTCTACAATGGGCTTTCGCGCTTATTCGGTATGGCATTTGCGCTGCCCTACGATGTGTGCGTTATAGGAATGGCGGTAATTACGTGCATCTACGTTGTTATTGGCGGCTATATGGCAACGGTTATGAACGACTTCATACAGGGCATCGTTATGTTAATTGGCATAACAGCGGTTATAGTGGCAGTCATAATGAGCAACGGCGGATTCAGCGAAGCCATTACGCAACTTTCGCAAATACCCGCAGATGGCAGCGCCATGCAAGGACCATTCGTTAGTTTCTTCGGTCCCGATTTGTTTAACCTGCTAGGTGTGGTTATTCTTACATCGCTTGGCACATGGGGCTTGCCGCAAATGGTGCAAAAATTCTACGCTATTAAAAGCGGTCCAGCGGTAAAACAAGGTGCTATTATTTCTACGCTATTTGCTTTTGTCGTAGCGGGAGGAAGCTACTTCCTAGGCGGCTTTGGGCGCTTATATGAAAGCCAAATTGAATACGCAGCCAATGGAACGCCAATTTATGACTCGGTTATTCCTACTATGTTATCCACTCTGCCCGATATCCTTATTGGCTTGGTTATTGTGCTTGTGCTTTCCGCTAGTATGTCTACCCTTAGTTCGCTTGTATTAACTTCGTCATCCACACTTACAATCGACCTTATAAAAGACAATTTCGTAAAAGATATGAACGAAAAAAAGCAGCTGATTAGCATGCGCGCATTGCTGGTTGTGTTTATTGCTGTGTCTGCGGGCATTGCGCTTTTGCAGTACCATTCCTCTATTGTATTTATTGCTCAGCTGATGGGATATTCATGGGGCGCACTGGCTGGCGCCTTCTTGGGGCCATTTTTGTGGGGACTATACAAGAAGAAGGTTTCAAAGGCAGCAGTATGGTGCTCGTTCATTATTGGCGTAGGTCTTACAGCCGTGAACATGATAATGGGCTTTGCGGGTACGCCCCTTATTGCCAGCCCTATCAATTGCGGCGCACTATGCATGATACTGTCTCTTATAGTTGTGCCATTAGTAAGCCTAATTACTCCTGCTGAAGAATTTCCAATTGATCCGCCTTCGCGCCTGTCGGCATCAGACAGGGAATTTGAAGCCGAAATTGCCGCACAAGAGGCAGAAGCCATAGCTGCCGGCAAATCCGTTTCCGTCGATGACAAAGATATAGCACCAGAAGTGCAGGAAGCTATTAATATAGTTCGTTCGAGCTAATAAGATATACAAGAATCAGAAGGGGTTACGTTCAGAAGCTGCGCAGCTTTCACTCCGCCCCTTCTGATTCTTTTGGCGCAATATGTATGCCTGACGTATGAAATCGAGATCGATATCCTGCGTTGCACGTCTCTGATTGCCAGAGATAGCACATATGAGAACGCCGCCCTTTATCGTAACTCTTCTGCTTATCGGAGATCTTGATATCCTACCTAGAATGACATCTTGGGGCATATAGGCAGAAAAGTGTGTAAGGCTCAGTCCATCGCAAAGGGGTAAGAAGTGCTGTTGTGGAACTCTGACCAAACCAGACCGTGTGTTGCCTTCGTCACTTTTTAGGCGAAAAATGGTCAAAACTTCCGACTTTCCACAGTCTATAATGCCAAATTACGCCAATTACGAATCAAAATAGAATTGAAGAACCCTGTTTGCCCAGTGTTCTCCACAATTCAAGTTAACTATGTGGCGCTATGACCATGGAAAGCTGGAAGTTTTGACCATTTTTCTAACTTTTTTGAACTAATATGCGGATGAGTTGAATTCGCTATAACCGGCGCTCTCGTATTCGCGCCTTATCTCGCTCAGATTCATTAAAACACCTCTTCTAGCACCCGGTTGAAATATGATTGCCCTCGCGGAATGAGGTCAGCATATTCTTCCAGTTTGTAGACATCTAACCGATTTATAAGCTTGCGATACGAGTTAACCGCTTCTCTATAGATCTTGTAGGGTAGTTTATTGCGCGATCTCATGAGCTCAAGGAGCGTTCTTTCAAGATCGAACACATTCACCTCAACCCCATCATAGGTAATGGTAGTAGCCCCTACCTGCAGCCATTCTTGGGGAATGTAGCTTTGCCGGATCGCCGGATTTGTGATCTTGGTGCCGCCGCGCTTCGTGACCACGTCGATGCTTTCAGGCGGAAGATCTATAAGATCATGGAGGTACAGCGCCGTAGAACCCGTCACTATTGCATCAGGATAGAGCTTGGCAAGAGAGCCCAAGATGCTATCAGATGCCTCAGTCGCATAGAGATTCCTTGCAAGGTGTCTAATCTTTCCTGACTTAACAGCTTGCCTTAAGCCATATTGACCGCCGCTTTGGGCATTCGCTTCTTTGTACGTGAGCAGCATGAGTCGTCCTAGATATATAATCGCCTACTTTTGCAGTTAATTGCAGGCGACTATGGACAATAGATCAAGGTGGAGCTTGCAGGAGGTACTGATCTGATTTACAGGTACTGCACCGATATTCTTGCTGTCTTGGGCAGCAGTCAGGGATTCGGTTCGTTCCCGGAGGTCTTTTTATTTTATAATGCCAAACGTGCTTGCACCGATGGGCCCTGCTTGCACGATTTTATTAGTTGCCCATAGCCCCGGCTTTGCCGCGTGGAAAGGAAGTTATCATGAACGATTCTTTAACTATGCCCAAAACCAAGATCGCAAATATGCCTAGGTCGCGCTATATTGCGCAAGCCGGCATGATCGCAGCGCTCTATGCTGCTGCAACTTTAATCTGCATGTTGCTGTTACAGGGGCTAGCTTGGGGTCCGGTGCAATTTCGTATTTCTGAGGCTGTTTGTGTGGTTGCGGTGCTAACCCCAGCCGCTATTCCCGGGCTTACAGTAGGGTGCGTAATAGCCAATTTGGTGAATATGGTGGTAAGTGGAACCGGTGCATTGGGTTTATTGGATGTTGTCTTTGGTAGTACCGCTACGCTTATTGGCGCTGCATTATGCTGGAAATTACGTCAGCGTCCGGCTTTGGCAATAGGGTGCTTTGTGCTTACCAATGCGCTTATAGTGCCTGCGTATTTGCCGTTGCTTTTGCAGGGATTAGGTTTTTACACCATCCCATTTACTAATATTGCTTTAGACGGCGCATATTTACCAATGTATTTATTCGGTCTTATAGCAACTGGTATAGGAGAAGCGCTGGTTATATATGTGCTTGGGATGCCACTTCTAAAGGCTCTGCAGCGTTTTCAGCGCATCGATTAAAGAATGTATGATCGCCAATATCATTCACCTGACCGCGCATCAGGTGAATGATGTTTCTATGCTGTAAATACCTATGTACAAAACCGCCATGCCACTTTTCGATATCGAGGTTGTTTAGATAGGCGTGATTTTCGGGCTGATTGCAGTCGCAATATAGACATGCATATTCTTAATCTGGACGGGTGTTCAGATTAAGAATTCAATCGGCATTCAGATTCATGTTACATACTGATGTGTTCCTGAATAGCTATACGCTTTTTACCCGCGTCCAAGTTTCGCCGTATTCTTGCTCCATGAATCGAGAAATATCATCCCAGTTGTCTGTATCTTTCAGCATAGCTATATGGGTTACGATTTCTTCGTCGTAATCGTGTCCATCCAGATAATCTTCGCTTGAACCTTGCGCCACAGAAAATCTTCCAAGTGCAATCATGTCTGCTATAGCGCGCACATGATTGGCAACACTGAATCTTTTGTTTTCGTGTTCAGGTATGTTGGAATCGCTGTCGCACTCGATGCCCCATGTACCCCAAGGCAAATCTTCTGTAGCAAGCATACGGGGTTCTTTCCATTGAATACCAAAGCGATGCCAATCTCCAGTGGTTCCAAGAGAACAAGGCAGATTTAATGCATGTATGTCTGTTATGTATCTCATATCTATATTATTACAGACCTAGCATATTATATGCGTTGTACTGTAAATTATTGCCATACACGGATATAAGTATTAACGATGAAGGCAACCCTATCTTCTGCGCAATCCGCATCCAAAGAATCGACGAGTGAACAAGAACTTGCAATTTTACTTTAGCGAAGTCTTCTGATGTATAACCAGTAGCCAAATTACTAATAAGACCTTATAAATCATTTTGAGCGCATGAAGGATCGCGCCGAAAACATACGTCTGATTAGCGAATTTCTATGCAATGGGGAAAAGTGGTTTGCCGAAAATTTTGTAAATAATGAGTAAATACTCTAATCGAAAAGACACAGTTCTCACGCAGATTCTGGTGATGCGGGGAAGCGGAATGAAAGCTGCGAAGGCTTCTGAACGTAGTCCTTCCGGTTTCATACGTCGGGCATACATATTGCGTCAAAAAAGAACCAGAAGGGGCGACGTGAAAGCTGCGTAGCTTCTGAACGTAACCCCTTCTGATTCTTGTATGATTTAGCGCTATTTAGCTTAAATGTCGCTATAGCTGAATTGCTTTTTGCCTTCGAAAACTTCCAGAGCATCTTCAACACTGTAATCAGCCAGCGTAATTGCGCTGATAGCCTTGGTTAAGCGAGTAGCCTCATCTAAACTGCGCTGGTGAATGTTGCGTCCTGTTGCGTTACCGCATGCGCCACCTACATGAATCTGGTCATGCAGCTGTGTTAGGAATGTTTCTGCATCTACAGTAGAACCGCCTGCACAAACCAAGCCGGTGCGCCCAGCTGCCATGCTGGCAACATGCAAAGCCTGTGCCGGAGTGCGTCCGTCTTCTGGCTTTGGCGGGTTCACCTTTACAAAATCGGCACCTAAGCATAGCGCCACACCAGCGGCACCAGCAATAAGATCTGGATCTTTTTCAGCAGTTACTGCTTTGCCGCGCGGATAAATCCAAAGCACTACAAGAAGCCCTTGCTCGTGCGCCTGAGCAATAAGTTGCCCAGCCTCTGCCATCATAGTTGCCTCGTATTCGCTACCCAAATAAATTGTGTATCCCAAGCCAACAATGTTTACGCCGTTTTCGCGCATCTGAAGTACTGCTTCTAAATCGGTCAGTTGCGGCGAATAGGGATCTTCCTGCTTGGTGCTAACCAAATTAGTCTTGCTGTTCATCTTTATTAGATAGTTGATATCTGGATAATCAGCCGCATATTGCGCAACAAGACCGCGCTGACCTGCCAAAATACCTATAACACCTTCATTCCCTATTTGGAATAGATGCTCGGGCTTGGCATCGGCTTCATCAATACCTTCACCATAAAAATCTTTGTTCATGTGTTCGACCTTTTGGTCGCACGCAAACAACATTAGTCGTCCGGTATTGCGGGTAGCCTTTAGGAAGTTCGAGATGTACGCATCGCGCGATTCCGCGGGAACATCCATAGGGACGCGAACGTCAGCAGCAGTAATCTTAGGCATTATGCCTCCTCTTTAGGTGATTTCCTACGCCAACATTGTACTATTCGTCGGAATGTAGTGCCTTGTCGAATTCGTCTTTGAAGGCACCAAACATGCCAGTGGCACGACCAAACTGCCTGCCTGTAACATATGCACCCTTATCGACCGCAGCACCGGCAGCTTTTGATGCCTTTTTTACAGTAGGCTTTGCCTTGTCAATTGCCTCTTGTGCCTTTGGCTTAACTTTTTTCACTACGCGCTGTGCCTTGTCGGCAGCTACAGCAGTTGCCGCTCCGGCTTTCTCCGCAACGCCACCGCCGACATCAATTTCTTTCACGGAATCGTCTACCAAAATGCACCCGAGCGCCGAAGAATCATCGTCATCTGAGACGTATAGCTGAGTACCCATACCGCGCTTAAAACCACGAATAGCGCTTGCGGGTATGTTTCGTTGACCTAGCAATGTATTAGCCGTTGCGCCCTTGCTAACCACCAGCGTTTCTATAGCGCCGGTTTCCGGGTGAAACAGCACATCGCCTACTATGCCAAAATCTGTGCCGTCTTCGCACATGACCGCAAGACCAAGCCACAGCACACAATCGTCTAGGTTCACACCCAGCCTTTTACATGCACCTTTGTCGGTATTCTGCGACCCCTCGCGTACTACTATGTTTCCATCGACCACATCGAAACCGTTGTACGCCACAAACATATCAGCTCTATGAAACATAAGCGCCACATCGGGACGCTTCACGAGCAACCCAACGCAGCGCTTCTGTTTTGGATGGAATACGCACGCGCGTACTCTGCCCACCTTCTTTATGGCATCTGAATCGCCCTGTTTCAGACGACCCATCCATACATGCTTACCTGTAAGCGCACTAACGCTTTGTAAGCCGCTTTCAAGCTGTTTGTTCATAAGACTAGGCTATTTCTTAGATTTCTCTTCAGCTTCTTCAATTTTTTCATCAACTTTTTTAGCGCCATCTTGAGCCGTGGCACTAACTTTATCCACAGCGCCTTTTACAGCATCAGCCGCATTACCTAAAGCACCAGCGGCAGCAGCCTTAGCATTGTCTACAGCCTGCTTAGCTTTGTCGGCAATTTTGGGAGCTTCACCTTCAACAGCAGCAGCACTTTCCTGTGCATTCTGTTTTACCTGAGCAGCAATACGATCGCGCGCTGCCTCAATCTTGGCGCGAAGTTCATCGTTTTTATCAACCGCAGCATTTGCAGCATTGCCAGCAGCATTCTGTACATTATCGAATGCTTCTTGACCCTTTTCAGTCACCTGCTGTACGCCACTTTGAATACTTTCAGCTGCTTTAGCTCCAAGAGCCTGAGCGTCATTTGCAACACTACCAGCATAATCGGCTACCATATTGCGCGTTTCTTCGCCAGTACGCGGCGCAAATAGTAGCGCGCCAACAGCACCGATAGCTCCACCAACTATGAAATACATAAACTTGTTCATTGCTGCCTCCTAGCATTTTCGAACCGTGCCCGCATTATACGTACTAGAACCCTATCAAAACGCCTCAATGTACCTAAAACATCTGTTGGAAACTTATTCGTAAAGTTCCAGTTAGAAAAGAGGAGCTCTACTTACAGCCACATTCACCAATTCATCCATAACAGCTGTAAGCGACAAACCTGCCGCTTCGCAAGATGTTGGGAACAGCGAATGAGAAGTCATGCCGGGCGACACGTCCACTTCAAAGCATTTCGCTTGCGCACCATCCCAAATAAGGTCGATACGCCCTAAATCGCGCACACTGTAAGCGCGATATACCTCAAGTGCCGCACGCTCAATTTCGGCACGGATAGCCTGCGCCTGTTCAAGATTAGGCGAAAGCGATTCCAGCCGCACCGGACAGTGGAAATCGACCAATTCATCGTTCAGGCGCGCTTCGGCATCGTAAAATTCACCATGTGCCACTATTTCCACAGGCGGCAAAGCATGAGCATCCCAGCCGCTTCCCAAAATAGATACCGACACTTCTACGCCATCGACCCATTGCTCGATATTGACCGCATCATCGTAGGAAAGCGCATCCAAAACAGCTTCGCCTAAATGCTCTTGATCGTGCACTTTATGCACGCCAAGTGCACTTCCACCATGAGCCGGCTTCACCACCACAGGAAAACCACCAGCAACACGCTCTGGTACCAAATCTAGCGCCGTAGCCGCACCCATATCCTTAAAAGCATCGCGCGCCACAAAGATACCCTGAGGCCAGCTTGCCACACCTGTATCCCCTGTTATGTCGCGATATTTTTGCACGCTGGAATGAAGCGCATCTTTATTGTATGCACGATGACAAACACTTGCAGGCGAACCCACAAATGGAATACCCAAAAATTCCAACAAGCTTTGTACTGTGCCATCTTCGCCGTGCTTGCCGTGAAGCGCGTTATACACAACATCGGGTTTTTCGCTGCGAAGCGTGGGAACTAAATCGGGAACCGTGTCTAGCGGAATAACCTTATGCCCCGCTTCTTCAAGCGCATCGCACACGCGCTTGCCACTTTCCAGCGAAAATTTCCGCTCGAAAGAGCTTCCGCCCATCAGAACCGCAACCTTCAAACCCATACCAGCACCCTTTTCTCAAATCGAGTTTATCGGTGTTTCTTTCTTCATTCTAGCTCAAATATCTCTCGGCAAATTGCGCGTGCACCTTTTTCGTAAATTAATAGCGAACTATTAAGCATTAGCCAAAAGCAAAGCAATAACAGTTAACTTGATTGCTATTGTTAACGCATATGAACATTGATGGGCGCGCGACTAGGATCTATAGCGCCGGCATCTATAAACACGCGGTATAGCTCTAGCCTGCGCTCTATAACCTCTGCCAAGCGACGAATAGCCTCGGTCAAATTCTCCGGGCTTTCGTAACTAAAATTAATACGCATGCAATTCTTGCCGCCACTAGCCTTCGGATAGAACGAATCGCCCGGCACATATGTAACGCCTGCGTCCAGCGCCTCGGCAAGCATGCTGCCCGTATCTACGTATTCTGGCAGCGTTACCCAAATAAACAGACCGCCCTCCGGATGCGTCCAAGTAGCTTCGGGCGGAAAATATTCTTCCAGCGCCGCCAGCATAGCATCGCGGCGTTCGGTATACACGCTAATAAACTTCTGCAGCACGCGCTGCCATGGCGTGTCGGTGAAATAATGCTGCACAATTGACTGGTCAATTGAACTACCGCACAAGTCGGTCCCCTGCTTTACCAACGACAGCTTTGACAACACATGCCGCGGTGCAACTACCCAGCCCACACGCAATCCGGGTGCAAATATCTTTGAAATGGTGCCCAGATACACAACTTCATCATCTAAAGCTTTGCATGGAATTTGATGACCGCCTTCAAAACGAATGCGCCCGTAAGGATCGTCTTCCACAATTATGAAGTTGTATTCGTGCGAAAGTTCAACCAAACGCCGACGGCGCTCGGGTGTCATAGTAACGCCACTAGGGTTCTGGAAATTGGGAATTACATACGCAAATTTCAGCCTAGGATTATTGTGTCCTATGCGCTCAAGTTCGGCTTCCAGTAAATCCATACGCATGCCATCTTCGTCGCATTCCACAAAGTGAACTTCAGGCTCGTATGCTGAAAATGCCTGCAAAGCGGTTAAATACGTAGGTCCTTCCGTAATAATTATGTCGCCCGCGTCAATAAATGTTTTACCTATTAAATCTAGCGCTTCTTGCGCACCAGAAGTTAGCAGCACATTCTCAGGTTTACAGCGTATGCCTACATCGCGAACTAAGTCGCATACCACGCTGCGCATGCCGGGGCGCCCCTCGGTCGAGCCATACTGCAGCGCCTCTGCGCGGTCTTTTGGACTGTGCATTGCCGCTTCAATGGCGCGGTCAACTTCTTCAACCGGCAACAAGCGCACATCGGGCATGCCACCCGAAAGCGAAATAACGTCGTCGCGCGTAGCGGCACTAAACAAGTCGCGCACCGGAGACGAGCGCATCTTATGTATGCGATTAGCAACCTTGTCATCTGATCTGTCAAATTCCAAATGCGCAGTCATTATCTACCGCCTCTTATTGTTCCGTATTCAGAAAGTATATCGTTCAAAACCGCGACCGCATCCTTCACAGCACGCAATGCTATTAGGTCATCATAGAAGTTTACTTCAATATGAGCGCGCCCTGCCCCCTCATCAACCCAATTTGTAGTTCCCACAAATCTTTGTGAAGGCTTAGTGCAAGAATTGTGCACTTGCGCATCTATGATTAAATGCTCTAACAGATGCGGAAGCGACGTGCTGTCAATAACGCTGCCAAATGTTGGACCCGCTTTGTTTATGCATGTGTGAATCGGCAGCGCCGAACAGCGGCAACATGCCATCTTCGCCATGCGAGCATCAGTAGTATGAGGAATGCCCGGTGCCAGCACAACTTCTAAAGACAACCGACCTTCACCAACTACCACAGATTCAATGTTGACGAAATCTTCCACCGCTAGCAGCCTAACATTGTGCGCCTATGCGCTCACATCGGAGGGAACATCTAATGCGTCAACATCGCGCACATTAGAACTAGCCGAATCATCGGAAGATTCAGAATGCGATCCGTCGCCTTTTTCATCGGGATTAGCTGCTCTATCAGCATCTGATGAACCACCTGCCCCATCCGCATCGCTAGCATTCGTCGCATCTGAGGCACCATTTTCTTGTCCCGAATTTTGACCGTCTAATGTAGGATCTAACGCACCGGTGCCATTCGCTGCAGAATCATTCGCCGGCACATCCATCGGCTTCGTAAGGGCTGTAACACCATCGCCAATACCGGGCGTAAGTTGCCCCATTCCAAACCATTCGCTAAACAACGCAGCCACCGTCCATGGAATGTCCTCGAAAAGCGTGCTCCAAAAATCGAATTCGCCATCGGTTATAGAAAGCTGTTGGCGGTCTAGCGAAAAACGATATCGCCCCTGTCCTGCCATATTGCCAAACTTAAAAGATATCGTTTTGTCTGTAGGATTAATTGAATACTTATACGCCACATCTTCATTCAAGCGTATTGTTGTGTCGCTAATTTCCACCTGCATTCCGCTGCCTTCAAGCTGCCATGTGCCCACCATATCAGCAGCATCATCAAATGTGTACCAACGAAAAACGCTAAACAGAGCCACAGATGCCACCAAAGCAGCTATTAGCGCAAACACTATGACCCACATGATGCGGCGTATTATTTTTTTGCGATGGCGCTTTTTGCGGCTGCGCTCTATCTGATTTAGGCGGTCTATGTGTTCTTTGCGCTTCTCAGGATTTAGCGGCAAAGAACCCTGAGAATCTTCCGACTGCTCTTCATCGGCGCCAACATCGGGCGGCAAATCACCTATGTCGCCCGCATCTTCTTCCAACGCCGCCATAACCGAAGTTTGATCGACGGCATCTTTGGGTTGCTCCGCGTTTGTTCGCGTGGAGGCTAGCATTTCTATTCAGACTTTATAACCTCTAAGCCGCCCATGTAGGGCACCAACGCTTTTGGTACAGTTATTGTACCGTCGGCGTTTTGATAATTTTCTATAATTGCCGCCATGCACCTACCCACAGCAAGACCGCTGCCGTTTAGTGTATACGCAAGACGTGTTCCCTTGAAATTCTCCGGATCGCGATAGCGGATATTCGCGCGACGCGCCTGGAAATCGGTACAACAAGAGCAGCTAGAGATCTCTTTGTAGCCGTTGTAACTTGGCATCCATACTTCAACATCGTAAGTTTTTGCGGCTGAGAATCCTATATCGCCTGTGCACAGCGTTATAACACGATACGGCAACTCTAGCGTCTGAAGAATATTCTCGGCATCGGCTACCATGCTTTCAAGTTCGTCCCACCCTTGTTCAGGAGTAGCATACTTCACCATTTCCACTTTGCTGAACTGGTGAACACGTATTATGCCGCGCGTATCACGCCCCGCGCTGCCAGCTTCTTCGCGGAAGCATGGCGTGAATGCGCAGTAGCGCAGCGGCAACTGCTTAGCATCTAAGATTTCCCCAGCATGCAAATTTGTTAGCTGCACTTCAGCTGTGGGGATTAGATATAGCCCCTCGGTTGTCTTATACAGATCCTCTTCAAACTTCGGAAGCTGCGCGGTGCCTGTAAGCGTATCTTTGTTTGCCAGCGCCGGCACCCACCATTCTTTATATCCGCGGCTTGTATGCTGATCAAGCATGAAGCTAATCAATGCGCGCTCAAGCCTAGCGCCCGCACCACCCAATACATAAAAGCGGCTTTCCGCAAGCTTCACACCGCGCTCGAAATCGATTATGTTCAAATCGCTTCCCAAATCCCAGTGTGGCTTATAGTCGAAATCGAAGTTGCGAGGCGTGCCCCAACGACGCACCTCCGGGTTATCGTTTTCATCTGCACCGATAGGTGTTGTGGCATCGGGCATATTAGGAGTGGCTAGCAGCAAGTTACGCAAATCGGCATCTATTTGTTCGCGGACTTCAGCCGCCCGGTCGAGTTCTTCATTTATAACGCGCACGCGCTCTTTCGCCTGCTCAGCTTCGTCAGTGCGCCCTTCCTTCATCATGCCGCCGATTTGCTTTGATATGGCATTGCGTTCAGCCTGCAACGACTCCTCTTTGGCAATGGCTTCTCGACGCTTGGAATCTAGCGCACTAAACAAATCTGCATCAAAAGACGTATTGCGGTTTTTCATCGCAGTACATACGGCATCTAAGTTATCGCGAACAAACTTCACATCCAGCATGCTAAACTCCTTAAAATAGTTAACCGACCTAGTATATCGCAACGCCGCCGCCATTCCTTGATTCCTATGCGGCTGCTGTACTTTTCCATAGAGCGGCGGCTATGGTAGCATATACTTTGAAACAGCCACTAAATACAGGTAAAACACACTACAGCGGCAGGATTGAATGCTAAACCAGCAAGTCATCTTAGATAGGTATCGAGTAATTGAACGCGCAGGTCGTGGTGGTTACGCTACGGTTTTTCACGCATACGACACTCTGTTAAAGCGCGATGTAGCTATCAAGAAAATTGAAATATCAGCAGACGATTTGGAACGTGCACGCGCTCAAGCTAGCATGAAAGTGCGCCCGGGTGCCATACTTCCAGACGATTTACAGGTAACAAGCAGCGCCGATCTTCCCGAAGACCCATCTTTCTTAGACAAGCGCGACAAGCGCAAAGCGAAACGCACGCGCACGCCAAGCGCCACACGTGCGGCAAGAACAGAAACAAAGCGCGCTATCTTTTCGCCAATAGGAAATGCAGCCGACAATGATGTAGCCGCACTAGCCGAGCAGCTTCCCGGTGTAATAAACGGCGCAGGCAACGCAAAAATAGATGCAGTAGATGGCAACGGCGTGAAGATAGACTTGGACGATTTGGTTCCTGTAGAACCGCGTCAATCTGATAAAAACCTACCGGTAATTAATATTGTAGATGGCACGGAATCGCCCGTATTGCCAGTTATCGGCACGCAAAACAAGCGCGGAAAACGGCGAGCAACAGGCGGCGCAAACTTTCGCAACGAACACAATGCTGCCGCGCCCGAGGCTAACAGCCTAGACCCTGCTTTCTACGACAACATACCGGGTCTTACCGAAGCGCGCTCTGCCGCACACCTGAACGACCCCAATATTGTCACCGTGTACGACTGCGTGGTTGACGGCGATTTCGTCTATGTAATTATGGAATACGTAGAAGGCAAAACGCTTGCCCACATAATGAACGACCTGCAAAACGATATAACGCTAGATATAATTGCAGCCGTATTTGAAGCGGTATCCCACGCATTGGAAGTAGCACATAGCGCGAAACTGTTGCATTTAGATATAAAACCTGAAAATGTAATAATCAGCAAAAAAGGTGCCATTAAAGTAGCCGACTTCGGTCTGTCTGCCCTAATGGATTCAGGAGGGCACGGCACTACTGGTGGCGGCACAATAGGCTATATGCCACTAGAACAAATGCGCCGCCGCGCGCTGGATGTTCGCACCGACGAATGGGCACTTGCCAGCCTTACCTACGAAATGCTTTCGGGTCAAAACCCCTTCCGCGCCAAAACACTACGCGAAGCCGAAGCCGCAATAGAAAACGCCGAGCTTGTATTGCCATCACAGTGTTGGGCTGACATAGATGAGGCGGTGGACGATATGATCTTCCAAGCGCTAGACCCAGAACCAGAAGGACGTTTCGACACGGTAAAACAGTTCGCAAGTGGCATGTCTGCGCTTCTCGGCGATGCTAAAGCGGGCAAAAAACAGCTAGCTAAAGTGATAGAAGGCGAAAACGCGGCAGAAGAGGCCGCAGATAGCGAGCGCGAGGCTTTTGGCGACGGCGTGCCCCTGATAGACAAACTAGGAAAGCGCGGATCTTCTATTCTAATGCATGCTTTCGCAGGGCTAGCAGGCGCTATGATGGGCGTGGTTTCGCTTCTAAATTGCCGTTTTAGCATATCGGATTCGCTTGGGCTTCTAAGCAGTATCGCCCCAGCCTTCTGGGCAATTCTTGTTGTACTAACAGGATTATGCGCATGGAAACCGCGCTTTGGCATGCCCGTCACTTATGCTGCATTTAGCATAATGCTGCTTTTTAATCACGCATGGGCACTAGGATTTATCATGCTTGTAGTTACCGGCGCTTGGTGGTGGCTGTTCGGAAGAAGCAGCGATGAAATGTGTCTTGCCACAATGCTGCAGCCACTGTTTGGCGCGGTAGGCTTTGCTGCCATATCACCTATTATGGCAGCCGTTATGTTGGATGTTCGGGAAGCGCTGGCAGCAGCAGGATTTGCAGTAGTTAGTGCTATAGCTTTTGCAGCCCTTGGAACGGGCGACCTTGGAATGTGGGATGTAATGACAAGCGTACTGACAGCAGCAAACGCCGACATTGCCGGAAACACCATAACTCAAACATTACTGTTAACCGTATCAAACCCCGCAACATGGCTTGTAGCGGTTAGCTGGATTGCCGCAGCAGGCGCTTTCTCGCTTCTATGTCGCCGGGGTACAAAAATGTTCGACATACTGGGCGCATGCGCAGCTGCCGCCCTAATTATAGGCGGCAGCATAGCAAATGTTTTTCTTTCGAATGCGCCATTAATGATGTTCAATTTAATAGCTGCCATAGTATGCGGCGGCGCAGGAATCATACTGGCTATTCTGGAAGTGCCCGACCGCGTTCGCCTAGAAGATGGCGAATGGTAGCGGCAATATATAGAACAGCAAAAGCCAACTAGCAGCCTTAGCAGCCTTAGCAGCCCTAGCAGCCAGCTACCAAACAAGCAGCGCCAAGCAGTAACGCCGAACTTTGCTAACTTACAGCTCGGGCAAACTAGCAGCCGCTACCGATTGACCTACACGACGCATCTTTTCGTCTGGAAGCGTTACAGTTATCTGGGCATCAAGCTCGGGATATTCCTCAGCCAAAATGCGATTGCATTCGCTTATTAGCAAATCGCCGCCATCGCCTGAAGCCACACGACCCAACACCAGCAAAGTTTTTATCTCGTAGAATTGACTGTACAGCACCAGCGTATGAGCCAAATAGCAACCGATTGAACGATAGATATCAAGAGCATCCTGATTTCCTTCGTTCGCTAGCGCCTGAACCACTTTTAGCTTCTCAGCAGGTGACAGTTCCGGATCAAGCACTATATTCGCAGCCGGTGCCAGCTTAATAACTGCATCTTGGCTGAAATATTTGCAACCCACACCAAAGTCGGTAGACCATTCATCTTGCATGGCTTTAGGCGACAAATCCACAGGCGCAAAAGCTAGCTCGTTTATCCACCCTAACACATTGCCTTCAGCGTTAACATATCCAACTGCTTCAGACGTACCCATAGCAATGCCCAAAATTGAGCCTTGACCGGTACTCATAAAACCAGCAAGCGCTGTAACGTCGCCATCGTTTGCCACCACTAGGGGCACGTTACCTATTTCCTCACCGGCGCGGTCGTAAATGCTTTTTACCTCTTCGCGACGATCGCGCGGCACCTTAATAAACAATGATGCCACCATAGGGCTGTTCCCCACAAAAGTACCAGCAGAAGACACGCCTATCGCATCTACGCGCGGCATTTTAGAAGCTGCCGTCTTGAAGGCAGTAACTATTTCGTTAAAGTGATACTCAGGGTCTTCCGTTACCTTTGGAAACCATACAACTTCCTCAGAATAGATAGCCTCGCCATCTACCACAGCCGACACTTTGCGATCGGAACCGCCCGCATCAAACCCAATGCGGCACCCATCCATATGTCCGCCTATCTGCTTAGCCGATTCATTAGCCGCAGGGAAGTCTTCCTTCGACACCGCCACAACCTGCAGCGGTTTTTCGTACACATCGCCCACAAAGCCGTAATCAAACTTACGCTCGCCGTCAGGCGAATACATTTCGGCAAGCTGCTGCGCAATGTCGTCGCATCCGCATACATACACCTTGAAGCCACCTATGCTCCACAGTTCAAACTTTATAAGGCGCTCAACATAGCGCAAATTTGCATCGGCAAATTCCTGTCCGCGAATAAAACTCTCACGCACCGAAATAAGTCCATCTTCGCGCTCTACCGCTATGGCAATTGGATGCTTGGCACCTTTCAAGTATTCGCGCATCCAAACGCCAAACGGAATGAAATCTTTGTCGAGCACTGGAACATTTTTAATCTCGTAATCTATTCCCAAGTAATTCATTCTAGTCTCCTATTATCTCGGTTAAGATCTGCTCGGTCATACATAGCGCGCGTGGAACATGAAACGGTCCTTTGAATGTAGACCCTTTCGTAGGAGGCATAGTCGGTTGTCCATCGCGACGTAAATATCCGTACCATTCGCCATATTCGTCATCGGCAAAATACTCTTTGCAATAGTCTAGCGTGCGGAACAACCAGTTCAGATAGTATTCATCGCCCGTATCGCGATAAGCCTTGGAAGAAGCTATCATAATCTCGTTATGCGGCCACCAAAGCTTCATATCGTGTTCATATGCCTCGGGCGGCAAACCTTTCGCGTCGATAAAGTAGAGAAGTCCGCCAAATTCCTTATCCCAGCCGGCTTCTATCGCCAAACGGAAAATATCTTCTGCCGTTTTGTGCAGCTGCTTATCACCACGATAATTCGCCTCATCCATCATAAACCAACTGCACTCTATATCGTGCCCGGGATTTACCACGCGCCCCGCCGTGTACCACAGTTCGGGCTGTCCATCTAGGTTCACACTTTCAAGCGTACACCCAAGTTCTGGTCTGTAGTGTTCTTTCACAATACGCTCGGTGCATTCGCACGCATGACGGTCGTATTCAGCAGTATTCGCAGGGTCTACACGGCGCATTATGCCTATTATGTTCAGGAATATCATCGAATCGCCAAGAGAGCGCCCCGCGCGGGTTTCGGCAATAGTTTTCGGACCCATACCTGTTGGATCGGCAATTAAACCGTTATTCAAATCGTAAATTAGCTTGTATGCACGCCGTGCCCGCTGAAGATGCTCTACTTCGCCAGTAACGCCATAGTATTCGGCATTACCAATGCAATAAAAACCTTCCGAGAAGTTATAGCGACGCTGACGAAGCGGCTTCCCTTCGGCAGTAACAGTGAAATACAACCTGCCACCCGCATCTCGGTTAATGCAGTAGTCCTCAAGAAAATCTAAACAGCTTTTCGCCGCGTGCAACCATTCAGGTTTGCTGCCATACACATGACATAGATACGAAAACGTCCAAGCACAACGCCCCTGCATCCATACACTTTTATCGGTGGAATAAATTTCGCCTTTGCGATCTAAGCAGGTGTACACACCGCCATTTTCGCTATCAATACCGTGTTCTAACCAAAAAGCCACACATTTATCCAGCTGATCTCGAATCCATTGTCTGCGCTGCACCAGCTGAGTAGTAACTTCCGAGGTCAAAGCGCCTCCTAACATTGCTCGAAGAAACGACGTGACAGGCATTTCTCCGTCGTTGGTATGTCGCAGCTATTGTACAATAGCTGCTTAGTTATTCGCGATATTTTGGGGGCGATAAAATGGCAACTCCGCGCTTTACGCTTACGTCATACGAACCGGTTTACGCAGTATGTGAAGAAGTGCGTATTCCTGAAGATGTAGTAAAGCAAACAGCTCTGCGTTGGCTGCAATTAAACGTGGCGAAAGAGGGACAAACTGCTAAGTTAACCGATAAATGGGTAGCAGAGCACACTGACGATTTCAAAACCGTTGAAGAGCTACTAATCTTCATCCGTTACAACATGTACAAAGACAACCGCGAGGTTCAGGAATTGGCAGACCAAGATGCAATCTGCCGCGAACTTGCCACACGTCTTGTAGAAGAAATTCCTCCGGAAATTCTGGAAGAGTCTATATATGCTGCGAATTATCGCCTAGAAGATATGGTAACGCGCCAAGGTATGACGGTAGAGCAATTTGCAAATCAGCGCGGCATATCGGTGGAGCAGGTTTATGTCGATGTGCGCGAGCGCACAATTGAAAGCTTGAAAGAAGACTCTGCGCTAGAGGCATATGCCACGCATGCTGGTCTTACGCTAGAAGCGGAAGACTTTTATGCCATTATTCCCGGTAATAGCATTGAAGAGAAAGCTGAAAAGCGCCGCCAGATAGAGCTAGATGGGCGCTTAGAGCAAATGGAAGCGTATGCGTTAAAGACAAAGGCGCTAAAAGAAATTATGGAAAACGCCATGATTAAGCGCAGGGAAACCGACCCTGAGTGGCTGCGCTATGGAGACACCAGCGCCGATGTGTTAGACGCTAACAAGCAATTCCCCGAGGCATTCGTAACGCTATAGGCGCATTCATATATAGAAAGGGGCTGTAACAAAAGTCCCATCAATAAGAAACCCGCTACAATATGTGGTGGGTTTCTTGCATTTCATTTCAATATATAGCGGTTCAAGATAACCATTCAAGACTTTTGTTACAGCCCCTTTTCTTTTTTGCGATCACATATCATTTTCGCGGCGGCGCTTCGATGCATACAATACTGCAGCGCCTATGCCCGCAAACGCCACACCAAGCAAAAGCGTCAACACGGGTGCATTAAGATCGCCTGTTTGGGCTAACGATTGCAACGCACGTACCACTCGGTTTGCACCATTGTTATCACCCGAATAGCCATTTGCTGCAAATTAGTCACTTCTCGACTTAACTGCAACCCAACTGCAATTCTTCCTAGAGTAACTGCAAAAGGTTGCGCCTAGTTTGAAAGAGAATTAGGCATACGCAATGCGAACAATTACTCACATAACACCCGATTATGAACCTGCAGAAAGTTTTTTACGGAAAAATGGTCAAAACTTACAGCTTTCCACTGTGAAAAGCACAGAATAGCCCCTATAGATGCACTACCAAATACTGTTTGCCCAGTGTTCTCCACAATTCAAGCCAGCTATACGGCAATCCGACCATGGAAAGTCGAAAGTTTTGACCATTTTTGTCAATTTATTTCTCTCGCTACGCATTTGAAACTTCGCAACTTAACGAGATTGATTGCAATCGCAATATGGATGGGTGCTCAGATTAAGAATTCGGCATATAGGCAGAAAAGTGTGTGGGATTCTGACTTGACACCCCTGTTCAGGCAAGCTTTTTCTAAGAAAAAGTCAGTTATGAACAGGGGTGAGCGGTATCTATCTCAAAATGCAGCATTTGCGGCAGCAAAATGTCAAAGAACAAATTCACTAAAGCCGGAAGGCAGAGGTGGAGATGTAGCTTATGCGGAGGCTCTAGTGTTAGGAGAAACGATACCTCTGCAAGATGGCTTTTGGGTAAACTCTCTCAAAGTTGACGCTAGATTACGATTCAACTTATCCGCGTACTAGTTCAAAAAAAGTTAGAAAAATGGTCAAAACTTCCGGCTTTCCATGGTCATAGCGCCACATGGCTAACTTGAATTATGGAGAACACTGGGCAAACAGGGTTCTTCAATTCTATTTTGATTAGTAATTGGCGTAATTTGGCATTATAGACTGTGGAAAGTCGGAAGTTTTGACCATTTTTCGCCTAAAAAGTGACGAAGGCAACACACGGTCTGGTTTGGTCAGAGTTCCATCACAGCGCTTCTTACCCTTTTGCGATGGACTGAACCTTACACACTTTTCTGCCTATATGCCTGAATTTGTATCACGCAATAGCTTTATTATCAATCCTGAAGACAAAACCCGGAAGTCTATCCCTAGGGTTAATGCTCAAGGGGATGCAGGATGACGTGAAGTGGATGTACGCGAAGCTTGGCGGTTCGCACTCTCTATCGCTCTTAGCAAAACGCCAATTATGACCCGAATTCGTAGAGGCGATAGGCGCTTCTGGCGAATTTCCCTGAGAAGAGCACGGCAAACATCTGCCTGTCCGGCGTCTTCAGTTCATTAACTAGTTTCGCAGGTGTCATGCTGACCTCTTTGAGTCCCTTGTATCCTGCCTTCTTGACAAGCGCATCGATATCATCCACGCCGTAGACACGATCTACGCCAACATCTTTCACCGGATTCTTGATGCGAGACGCTCGAGCCCCGAACTTAGTGTATATATCCATCAGAACTCGAATCGATGGGTACTTCTCACGCATAATGGAAAGAAGCATGGTCAATTCGTTCTGATTGAGATACATGCTGAGGCCCTCCAGCGCGACTATAGCGCAATCTGAAACCGGAAGCCCGAGTAAATCATCGGGCTCTGTCGCGTCGAGCACCCAAAGCGAGTAGGTGTCGGACTCGTCATAGAACCGCCTCCGCTCCTGTATGACGCCAGCCAAATCGCAGTCAATCCACTTTCTGCGTTGCTCGGCAACCCGGAGACATCGACTATCCAATCCGCACCCAATCTGCACCACAAGAGCCTCTGGAAAACGACGAAGCTGATCGCTCACCCAGTCGTCGAACACCTTCGCCCTCATAGCCATATAGTAGGAAAGCCACTTTGACCTCGAACTTGCGGGGAGGGAAAGACCGAACAAATCACAGATTTCCTCAGCCTTCTTATCGTCTAGAATGATTCCCTGTTTGCTGGTGCTTGCCTTGCCAAGCAAGGGTATGTACAAGGTCCTGCTTTCGGCGCTTAGCAGCGTGTCGAATTGACGCATCCCTTCTAACACCTGATCAGAAGCGTTCCGCATTTCCGGCATATCTCTGCGGGTACGGAGGTGCGCCCACCAACCTTGTGGCTGGTCACTTCCGTGAATCCCGGGGCGTTTCGCGCGTTATTCAACGCACCCGGCACCTCGTCGGCAAAGCTGAAAGCGCCATCCTTCGTGCTGAAAAGGTACCCTTTCTCCAGTTCAGTTCCACAAACGCTGCAACATCCCACAGTCAAAATCCTCTCACTCAGGATCGGTCGGAACCCTTTCGCTAACCGCACGCCCAAACCTTTCAGGCTGCGCAACGGCATCCTCGACACGTTGAAGCGCAATACCTCAAGCGAAAGAATGTTCTGATCAATCATATCTTTCATACCTCTAAGAAAAGTTTATTCCTGCATTCTCGCGACCACTACCATTCTAAGATGGAATATCAGCATCTTAGATGTCATGTCGAGATGACATAGATACAACAAAGCCCAACTACCATGCGGTTCTCCGTTGCCCGCACAGCTGCTCGCTGCCACTACGGTGCCCGCTGCCCGGTCCCAGCGCACGACACAGAACGTGTCGACAATGTGACATTGCGGCTCTTTTCGGTCCCCCCAATGCCTACTACCTTCAGTCCCATAGCAAAATCTGACAAAAGGAAGTGGCACGCATGTCAAATAAAACACAAGGAAGAAGAGAATTACTTGCAGGGCTGGCGCTGCTGGTTGCCTTCGCGCTATGGACCGCGCTGATCCAATGTGTAGACGTGCAGCCTATTGGTCAGAACGGGACAAACATCGGCTTCGCAACGTTCAATACGTGGTTTCATGAACTGACGGGTGTGCATATGCTTGTTTACCTGATCACGGATTGGCTTGGCATCGTGCCAATCGCGGTATGTTTGTGCTTCGGGGCGCTGGGTGCCGTGCGGTTGATCAGGCGCAAGAGTCTGTTTCAAGTAGATGCAGATCTTCTTTTGCTGGGCGTCTATTACATCCTCGTCATCTTTGGATACGTGGTCTTCGAGATGATTCCCATTAATTATCGTCCCATACCCATAGACTCAATGATGGAGGCATCGTATCCTTCTTCTACAACGCTTTTGGTTCTAAGCGTCATGCCGACGCTGAAGTACCAAGTTGACCGTAGGGCGAAAAGCTCGGTTCTTAGGGGTGTCACAACGGTATTTACAGCTACATTTTCGGTTCTCATGGTGTTCGGGCGGCTGGTCGCAGGCGTTCATTGGGCAACGGATATCGTTGGGGCTATTCTGCTGGCAGTCGGGTTGTTCATGAT
The DNA here is from genome assembly GCF_011039055.1 of Adlercreutzia sp. ZJ154. NCBI lineage: Bacteria > Bacillati > Actinomycetota > Coriobacteriia > Eggerthellales > Eggerthellaceae > Adlercreutzia > Adlercreutzia sp. ZJ154. The sequence goes on along the minus strand of NZ_JAAKEF010000005.1, from coordinate 36,229 downwards.
GTACCTGTCGGCTGTTACATTCGCAGATCGCAGAAAGGTCAAGCCGGATACGGAGGTATAAAGATGGAGTTCAGCGAGAAACTGCAAGAGCTAAGGAAGAGCAAATCGCTCACGCAGGAGGAACTCGCCTGCGCCCTTTACGTTTCCAGAACGGCGGTATCGAAATGGGAATCCGGCAGAGGCTACCCTAGCATCGATTCGCTCAAGGAACTTTCCCGATTCTTCTGCGTGTCGATAGACGAGCTCATATGTCCAAACGAGATCATCGTGGCAGCAGAAGAAGAGAAGAAGGAATTTGCCAGCAGGTATCGTTCCCTCATTTGCGGTGCGCTCGATGTGCTCCTTGTTGTACTTTTATTCATACCCATCTTCGGCAACGGCGCGGATTCTACCGCTGCGGTGGCATTACTTGACCTTACAGGTGTCAGCTCTTGGCTTAAAGCCGTGTTCGTGGCGCTTGTCTGTGTCACGGTTCTGGAAGGTGCGTTCGAGCTGCTCGCAACCAACTTAGGCAAGCCAACATGGAGCAGACACCTGCTTGCTGCAGGCATGGCTCTCTCAATCGTGAGTGTTGTGGCATTCATTGCCTCTAGACAACCGTATGCAGGAATTGTCTGCTTCGCCCTTCTCGTGATAAAGGGTTTCTTCATTTCTCAGAAGAAGTAGATCGACGCAGGCGCTATTTCACGTTTTGAATTACTTTCGTTTCTCGAAATAGGACTTCATGCGAGAATCCGAATCTCTATTCCCAAAATCTCAAAAAATAGTAAAAATTGGGAATAGAGAAGAACGCTCAGCCGCCTCAAAATAGCCAGCTCTTCCAAAGGGACTGTAACAGAATTCCCTTCTTTTATCTTTATCTAAAGTCGTTGCCTTGATCGCCGCCTAGCAGTTTGCTTTGCTGTTTCATATGTTCAGCTTTTTCCTTGGCGCTTACAAAGTTTTCCGGCGCATCCTCTATTTCGATAATCTCAATTTCGAAAGTTAAATCTTTCCCCGCAAGCGGATGATTCATATCAAACGTTACCACGCCGTTCTCTACAGCTTGCACCGTAACGGGCATAGGTACACCATCATCGCTAGAAGACATCCATATGCGCTGACCAACTTTCACATTGCCTCTAGGCACTTGCTCTAGCGGAACCTGTTGTACAAAATTGTCTAAATATTCACCATAGGCATCATATTGGTCAACTGTGAAAGTCTTTTTTTCGCCAGCAATGCCTTCCATAGCTAGAATTTCGCGCTCAAAGCCATCTATAACCATATCCATTCCGGTTTGGAATTTCATCGGATTTTCAGCATCGGCGTAACCAAACACTTCGCCTTCGTCAGTTTTGCCTGTATAAATAAGTGTTACTGTAGACCCTATCTGCATGTTCATTTCTCCTTTGTATGATCGCTTAGCAAATATCCGCTAGGGCTATTCAACAACTGTTACCTCTGCTGTATCGGCAAGCCATTGAGCCGCCTTAGATCTGCGTGCCATCTTGTACAAATCAGCTGTGCGATTCGCATCCTCCCAAGATTTGCGCGTAGCCTGTGCATCCTTCTCGCCTTCGAATAATTCATCTATATCGGCATCGGTTATTTCCCAGTTATTGTGCGCAAATATAGCCTCTAGCGTGCAGTCTATAGCGGCTCTACGCTCGGCTTCGCGTGCAATATCTTCTTTCATAGCGTCGCCATCTACAGAGTTCTGCAGCATCCACTGTTGCAGATCTACCCCTTGCTCTTTCAAATTCTGCATGAATTCATGCCCGACATCCTGACGAACGAAATCTACAAAATAATCAGGCACCTCGCCATCTAAGCGCTGTGTGGCTGCATCAATAGCGCGGTCAACCTTTAGTTTGGGAAGCTCTTGTGCCTTCTGCATGCCTATATTTGTGCGCATTTGCTTACGCAGGTCTTCCATGTCGGCGCAACCCAACTTTGCCGCAAACGCATCATCCAATTCGGGAAGAACCATCTTGCGAAAGCCCTCTATATGCACTTCTGCATGAAGGTCGCCATCGCCATAGTCGGATGTGCCGTCCGCATTCTTCGCCTCAAAATCGAACTCTAAATCGTCGCCAACTTTCGCACCGATCAGTTTTTCGTCAAAGGATTTTGGCATCGTACCCTCGCCCAAGCCAATCATGCGCTTGGTATTGCGTATACCCGACACCAATCTGCCATCAGCGTTCTTCGATATAGTCATAACTGCTCGCACATAGTCGCCCATTTCAGCAGTATGATCAGCATCTTCTATATCTTGGAATGTATGATAGTGGTCTTGTATCTGTTTTATTTGCTGCTCTACATCGTCTTCCGTAACTTCTTCGGAAGGCATTTCTATAGCAACCGGATCATAACTTGTAAGTTGCATTACTGGTGCAACTGGTCCCGAAACGGTGAACGTAAAAGTCGCACCTTCTTCGGGTACTTCATCAACATTAAACGAAGGTTCGTCCAAAAATATGACACCCGTGCCATCAATTGCGGCAAACGCATTCTCGTTGATAAGAACCTCAGCCACGCCGCCCATAGCATTCGCGTGCCCGCCTACCTGCTGCTCTAGCACCGCACGAGGAGCTTTACCTTTCCGAAAGCCCGGTATTTCTCGCTGGCTTATCTGTTTGAAGAATTCATCAGTTGCCGCCTTCACTTCATCGGCAGACGCGACTATAGTAAGCACCGCTTCTTGCTGGGTGCCATCATCTTCTCGAGCAATATCCTTAACCTGCAAAACAGCTCCTAACTTGAAAATTTCTGCTCAAGATAGTATCTCACACATACCATCATTAGGCATTACAAGACTGCTGCATAGTTAAAGTTAATCGTAATAACCGGCATCAAATGCTGCATCTTTTGCACCACAACCTGCCTGATAGCACGTTGGGCGAAATTTAAGCACCTTGTTATATATTTCGGGTTTATTGCGTAAGTTAATCATCATGTTATAAACGGCAGCACCATCTATTTGTATTATGCGATCATTGCTGCTTTTCATAGCGAAATAGATTTCAGCCGCTGTGTGTCCATCTACTTGCATAGGGTTTTCTATTGCGTCGAAAAAGCGCGGCTCGGACAAATCGACGTAAGCGCAAAATTCGCGATACACATCATCGTTTTCGGGCGCAAACAGCGTCTTGCTGTAATCTGGGCGATGCGACAGGCGCGAGGCTTCCTCGGGCAACGCTGCATCCAATTCGGCAAAATAGTCCAGCGCCGTCTGTCCACGCTGCGCTTTACCCTCGGCTATTAGCTCTTGTTCTTTCTCATACGAACCCATCAGGCACCTCTTTTCTCAAAAAATCGCTACATTGCATCATATATACGCGAATCTCAATCGTCTAGCTTGTTTAGGGGAGATGACAGCGGAGTTAATGTCATCCCCTAAATCGTGCGAGGAAAATAAATAGACAAAAATGGTCAAAAAATTCGACTTTCCACAGTCGAAAGACCGAATTGCTTAACTGAATTGTGGAGGACACTGGGCAAACAGCATTTGGCGATGCACCAATGAAAGCTATTTGCCCTTTCCGACTGTGAAAAGCTGGAAGTTTTGACCATTTTTGTGGGAAAAGCCTTCCATAAGTACGTAATCGGGCGTTATGCAATTGGTTTTTCGGATTGCACATGTTTAATCGCTTTTCAAACTAAGTGCTGCCTCCCCGCCCTGTCATCTTTGCTGTCTATTTTTTACGCACGTATAAACTTACCGCTTTATAGTGCACGTCTTCATCATCTAAAACGGTATCTACAGTTTCACCTGCTTTGTATCCTAAATTAGCAGCTACCTCGTATTCATCTTCAATACTTGGCGTGTCAAAACCAGCAGCTTCCAGCCATGCCAAGTTTTCAGCTTCAGTGTGTGCAGCCTGAATGCTGTTGCCAATTTCACGCGCGGCTTCCACGACAGCTTCATTGCGGCTGCGGTCGGCAAACACCGTTTCCAGTATTAACAGCCCGCCCGACTTCAGCACGCGCCCAAATTCACGCAATGCCTGCTGCTGATCGTACAACAGAGTTACAACGTTATTTATGTACACAGCATCTATCGTAGACGTGCCAATGCCCGCAGAAATTAAATCCTCCGGGTAAGCCACGTGAAATTCCATATTGTTGCCCTTAAGCCCGCTATCGTGCCAAGCGCGGTTCATGCCATCAATAGATTCCTGCACATAAGACGGACTCCAATCTATGCCAATCGCATGACCTTCGTTGCCGACCATGCTGCTTAGCTTGTACACCCCGCGCCCGCGCCTACTGCCTACATCTAACACACGCTTGCCTTTCAATTCGCTTGCGGGAAGCAGCATTTTACATACCGACGCAAAGCCATATTCGAATTCTTTGTTGGCGTAGTGCTCCGCCAGCGCAGCCGTGTCTGTGGAAGATTTAGATACAGAAGCGGAAACCGCTTGTGTGGTAGCCCCGGCGGCTGCAACCGGCTTAGCAGCCTCAGCATCGCCCTCATCCAGATTGTTTAATTTTTCTACTCTGTCATATAGCCCTGCGCGCGAAGCATCAACCTGCAAGTTTTCGTTGAACTTGTAATACATATCGTTTCCGTAGTGCGATACAAATTGAGTAGTAGCACGCCACGTAGTCAGTTCTGCCAAAAACACCAGCATTTCGCGATTTCCCATTGTGCCGTCAACAAATTCAAAAGCGCGATCCATCTTGGCGCTAGCTTCATTTATCGCCGGCTGAACTTTCGCTACTTCTGCTTTATATGCAGCCTCTATAGTGCGAAAAGCTGCTTGACCACTTGGAGTCTGCTGCAATACGCACTCAGCCAAAAAAGCCTTCAGTATTCCTATAACCAATCGCTCGCGCTTTATTTCAGAAATCGATACCGTGCCAGCATCTTCTCGACGGGCAAGGTCAGATTCAATATGCACAATTCTCCCACCAAGCGCCTCATCAGCGGAAGCCCCATCTAACAGTTCCGGCTTAGCTTCACGCAGGACATCTCGCAAACGCATGCAAACATCTTCCAGCTGCAACGTGTCAGCACAACTGTCGCCAAGCGCATCAAGCAGCAGACCTAAAAGCGCTACTCGCTCGTCAAATGCAGCGTCACGCGCCCGTGCGCGAATAGTATCGCTAGCTTCGCCTGCCAAAATGGAATCTACCTGATAATCGCTGCGATACTTTTGGAACAGCGCATAGTACACACTGAATTGGTCGCATACCTCATCATCGCGCAAGAACTGCTCGAACAAATCGCGATCGACGGGCTTTTCCATGCGCTCGTACAGCGCAATAAGATCAGCTAAATCTTCCCAACCACGCGCCGTCACAAACGACTTACCACCGCCCGGCTTGCTCTCAACCTTATAGAAGCAATCTTTCTTCGCTTCCAAAAAAGTGGTAACAGCCGGATGCAAGCCCCGCCCCACAGCATATTCGCGCCACGCACTATAGTCGGGTTGCACATCTATTTCGCGAAGACGGTCAAGCGTTACTATGTCAAATTCGTGCACACTACGGTTGTATTCCGGCGGATTGCCCGCGCACACAACAACCCAACCCGCCGGCACCTTATGCTTGCCAAACGTTTTGAATTGCAAAAATTGCAGCATAGACGGATACAGCGTTTCGGAAACGCAGTTAATTTCATCCAAAAACAGAATGCCGCTTCTAAGCCCAGTACGCTCCATATAGTCGTATATTGCAGCCACTATTTCGCTCATCGTATATTCCGATGCTTCAAAATCTAAGCCCTCAAAGCTGCGGCGCTCAATGCGCGGCAAACCTAGAGCACTTTGGCGCGTGTGGTGCGTCATAGAGTAAGACACCAAACCAATTCCCAGTTCGCGCGCCACTTGCTCCATAATGGCGGTTTTACCAATTCCCGGCGCACCCAGCAAAAACACAGGACGCTGATGTACAGGCGCTATGGCGAAAACGCCAGCTTCATCGCGCTGCAAATACGCCTCTACCGTATCTTTAATTTGCTGCTTCGCCTGAGTGATGTTCATCATAACGTCTCTTCCTTTACAACTAGCTTAATTGCCCAAGGCGGCACGGCAGGAATTTCGCGCGCCTCATCTTCCACAAAAACAAACGCTGCATCAAAATCGGGCGGAGCATCCGGGAATGTGCCCAGCCCATCTGTAAAATATATCAATCCGCGCATATCGGTAAGCTTGCCGGAGTCGCGCATACCCTGCACATAGTCAAACACAGGGCGAAAATCGGTTCCACCAAAACCGCGCACCTTAAAGCGCTCCATCAGCGCATCAACATCGCGCATATCGCGTATAACCATATCCTCCTGCAAGCGAGAATCGCTTTGTATTACATGTATGTTTACATCGGTCGCATAATCTTGCGAACTTTTCAGAATGTCGAAAGTATGTTGCACGAAACGACGCACCAAATCGCCCTTAACCGACTCCGACGTGTCTATCGCTATAACAAAATCGCGAATACGGTCGGTTTCCTTATATTCCAGCGGCTCAATTAGCGGCATGTTTCCATACAAATCTATCCCATAGGTGTAATAGACATAGTCAAATTCATCGGGGTTTACTAGTATTTCTTCGTTTTGCACCATAAACTGCCGCAAAAATTCGGAGTAGTCGTACTGTTTGCGGTTAACAAGCGCTAAATTTTGCATGAAGCTATTTGTCTCTTCGCCCCACTCCTTGCTAAAAGTGTCCAAATTCATCGCTATTTGCTTGCTTATTTCTTCCCATTCCTTTGCGTCATCTTCTCGCTCTTCATTATCTTGGAAATTGCCCATAGGGTCTGCGCCTTGGTCTTCGTGCGAATAAGACATCTGCTCTGCAGCCAATTCGGCTTCAGCAGAGTTGTCTTCGCCACCGCCTTCGCTTCCCTCGTCTTCCCCGCGACTTTCTAGGTCTTGCATCTGCTCGCGCATACTTTCAGGAAGTTGCTCGGCATTTAGCAATTCTTCAATAGAAGATGCAGCTTGTTCATTATTACTGCTTTCATCCTCTGAATATTTTTCCGGAACATTCTCAACGGATTTATTGTCCGTATCGCCCATAGCGGGCCAAGCAGCATGTTCGTCGCGCTCAAACAGCGCATGCCATTCATTTAAGGTGCTACGCCCAAGCCCGCGATACTGCTGCCCCGCAGGAGTTTGCACCATATTATGAACAAGCGAATAAACTTTTCCCGGCAGCATGTCGCCCGCCATTAGCCTAATCTTGCTTAGCGCCTCTTTGCGCGCCGTATCGTCTTCGCTGGAAAAGCGACCAGCGCACATATCCATAGCCACACTTTCAACAATAATGTCGCAAGTTAAATTCCACGCCTCGCGGTCTTTATGGTCGGCGTTGTACGGATGCCTAAATATGCAGTGTAGAACCATATGCAAGTAGTCGCGCACAACTTCATTGAACGACTGATTGAATCTGGCTATAACACGCAAAGCCTCAAGCGCCACTATGTGCCCGTTCGTAGCCAGCGGATACGCACCGCCAGCCCGCACCGGCTGAAGCGACATTCGCCAAAGCGCCAAATCTAGAAAGCGGAACTTTAGCATCAGCTGAACGCGACATTCCTCCAGTATGTCTGCAGCTAGCCGGTCTTCTTCTGCGCGACGGCGTAACTTTTCGTCAACAGCATCTATCATAGCGCCCCACATTTCTACAAATCGAAATCTAGTTCGGCGCGCCCAAAGCGGCAACGCCGTACTTCTAGCATATATCCGGTCATAGCGGCATCTTGCACGGCACCAACTTTATCTATTGCCGCGCTTATATTGCTGGCATTCAGATACCCTAAATCCACCAATGCGTCTATCGCCGCTCTGTCATCATGCTTGGCAACTGCAATGCAAATATCGAAAAGATGCTGCCGCAAAATGCGCTCTAGCATTTGCCTGTTTACATCCGTTAAAAACACCGGGTCGCGCAAGCGCTCTAAAATTCGCGTGGCTTGTTCATAAAGACTAAGCCCATAGCCGCTTTGTACTGCGTCAAAATTGCTGGTATTCGCAATTGCATTATCGTAATGCTCCAGCAAAGTTGGTATGCTAAAGCCGCCAACAGACGTAAAAGCTACAAATTGCTGGTGCTGACCGCGGTCTGTATCTGGGAAACGTATTTCGAATGAACTGTGCCCTTCTAACGCTTCTGCCATGTCTATATGAAGTAAGCGAACCAAACAATTGACAGCAAAAGCACGTATGCCGATATCTACTAGGCTGCTATCCATGCGCAATTCGCACAAATTGCTTGCCCCACTAAACGCATATGGAGCAATTTCTACAACGCAATGCGGAATGGCAACATTAGGCTGTTCGTCCATATAGTGCACAACTTGCCATTTTCCGTCGCCTAATACCGTCAAAAGCATTCCGCTTTCTATGCGGAAATGCGGGTTCTTAGCGCTAACACTAACTTTTCGCAAACTTGTTGCCGCTCTGCCGCTATGTGCACTCTGCGTTACAAGCGCCATTGTACCTATACTTTCCAGCGTCTCAGGAATGTAAAGAGACTCTATTGCTGTATCCAAAAAAGCATCGCTGCCTATACGCTGCAAACCTTCGTGCAACACAACGCGTTGCAACTTAGCGCAACCCTTAAACGCAGCACTTCCTATTTCGCGCACAGATGATGCCAGTTCCACCTCTTCAATACATTTATGATTCAAAAGCGCCCGTTCATCTATACAAACAACGCCCTCTGGAACTTTCAGATAATGCGCATCGGGGTCTATCAGCCATTCTAAATGCAGTCCATCAGCACATTCGCGAAGAAGTGCTCCCTGCTTATCTATTTTTAACTTCGCGCCGGCTTTGATACCAAACGAGGCATGCTCACCCGCATAGGTTATATGCGTCCCATCCGTAATGGGATGCCCAATATGATCGATAGACGCAGGAAGCTGCAATTCGCGAATTGCAGTTCTTGTAAAAGCATGTTCCCCTATATGCTGTAAACCATCGTTTAATCGAACTTCGTACAATTCCGGACAATCGAAAAAAGCACGCTCTAGTATTTCGCGAAGTGCATTAGGTGCCACGAATTCACGCAACTGCGTATGCGCAAAAGCATGTTCACCTATGGCGCTTATGCCTTCTGGCAAATGAACACTTCGCAGTTCACTCATTCCATTCATGGCTTTGCGCCCAATAGCCACACAATTTGCGTCTACTTCATAGCTTTGCACTTTTAACGCAACCGCCACAAGTCCAAGCCTGTTCTTCGTATATATAGCTATGCCGTCGGTTTCCAAATAAGGATTTTGCGTGTCAATATCTATTTCAGATAAATTTCCTTTACCGAAAGTTCCGGGATATATTTCCCTAGTACCGACACCTATGTGCAAACGTTTTATATTTGCGTTATCGAAAACATTGGGGTTTAGGCGATCTAATCGACCCGGCAGCGTTAAGTCTTCCAGTCGCTGACAGTTTCTAAACCATCCAGAGTCGTATTCAGTTACATCAGTTGGCAGAACTGCACAGCGCAATTCGGCACAATTCCTGAATGCGCAATACCCAATAGACACTATAGAATCTGGCAACTCTACAGAATGCAAGTTGGCAAGATTAGCGCACACGTCATCTGCGAGTGCCGCAACGGGTTTTTCTTCAACGATTGCAGGCACTTTCAGATTAGCGTTTGCTAACTTTATGCAGCGTTCAAGCCGCACTTCTGTGCCGTCTAAAACAACGTAATTCCAGACATTTCCCTGAGAATCGGCATATTCCCGCATTTCAGACGCACGTGCAGCCTCTACAGCAGCCGCACGTTCCAACACAGCCCTGCGCTTACGAAGGCGTTCCTCCGATTCTTCAGCTTTAGCTAGAGCCTGTATTTCATCACCCATTAAAGTAGGCGAAAAACCACCAAAGCAAACATCTAGGTCGCTAAGATCGACACCTAGGCTAACACCCATTTCTTGCCTTCTGTCGGGTTTGGTTATGTTTCCAAGCAGCGCGTCCGTCGTGCGCCCCACAAACTAGTTACGCAACAGGAGTGCTATCCCAAGGAGCACCAGCAGGATTCAGTTTGCGCCGCCGCGATAATTCATCGGCATGCAAGATGCAATAGCGAATACCTTTAAGCGTTACATAAAGACATGCTATTTCATGTTTGCTGCCATGATTGAATACATCGTATGTCAGATATTCACGATCTATCATCGGTTGATAAACAGGGTTATCGACCACTTTTTCCAACAGTATATTTGTAGACTCGCGACCAAGTTCATCCTGCTTCAAAGATATGTTATACAAGATGTCTTCTTGCTCTTCAGTTAGACGACCTAGTTCTTCTATCTCAGCTAAAATTTCTTCCTCGGTTGCCATAAACAAACCTCCGTATCGGTGCACGTTTTATTGAAATTATACCAGCTAGAAAGCTATTTACCACGCATTTCACTATCTATTCTTAAATGTCTATAAAAAAGGGGTTCGCCAAAAGACGAACCCCTAAAGTAATGAGCTAAATAAAACGCTTACACGCCAACGTAGCCCTTGGAAGGATCGCTATCGCCAACACCGATGCCAGTGTCATTAGCTTCGTTGCCGGTACGCTTGGTTGAAGTGTAGCCACCCCAAGCGCGAGCAATATACTTATCCTTTACCCAAAAAATCTGAGCCTTCATCAGGTCAGGAGCAGCAACCCCACATTCAGCCAGAGCCTCGTCCTTAGACTTGCCACCAGCGATAAGCTCGTTCAGCTTATCAGCGGCTTCATTTGCGGGCATCGCCAAAAACTCTTCTTTGGTCATCTTGACCTCCTACGGTCCTCAATGCGGCACCTTCGATTACGAATTATATTTCAAAATCTAACCGAAGGTGCCAAACAATGCCTAAAGAACTTTAGAGCTGGAACAGAACCATCGGGCGGTCGAATTCCGCCATCTTGGCCTGCATTTCCTCGAGCGTACCATAGTACATAGAGGCAGACTCTTCAACTTGAACAGCTAACGGACGCTGACCAGCTTTGTCGCCGTCAGTTCCCCAGTGCTCGGAGAAGATAGAGGTTGGGCAAGGGATGTAGAACCATTCCCAAGCGTCACCGTCGTTCCCTTCACCCTTCTTGAAAGGACCGACCTGAACCTCTTTGATACCCCACTGCTCGAGAGGAAGGCCTAGCTCTTCTTTGCAAGCGATCTCGGCTGCATGATTGCCAGAGAAGTACGTGTAATCAACTAGCAAAGCGTATTTCTGTGCCATTTAATTCACTTCCTTTCGAGTTAGTCTTGGTCGAGGCTGCGAACACGGCGAGCGTTGCACATAACACCCTTGTACGGTGCGCCGAAGCCGAGCTTGCCGATATTCATGTGAGGAACAAGGCTGTTGAAGTTGGACTTCCAAACACCGAACAGGTTGGGCTCTTCGCCGTCCTGCTCAGGGAACCACCAACCATGAGCACAGTTCAGAATGCCCGGCTTCATAACTGGAGTGATTTCTGCCTTGAAGCGAGCCTCACCAAACATGTTGTAGACCTCAACCCAGTCGCCCTCAGTGATGTCATATTCCTTAGCAGTCTCAGGATTGATCTGTACCCACGGCCACGGATCGATCTGACGTAGAGACGGAACATGACGATGCTCTGAGTGGAACGAGCTGTAGCGACGAGAACCAGACGTGGTGATAAGCGGATATTGCTTCTTCTCTTCGTCGGTACGCAGGTCGCTGTAGGGGCTGTAGTTGGGCTCCTCGTAGTAAGGTAGCGGATCCTCGCCCCATGATTCATAAAGAATCGAGTAAGCTTCGATTTGACCAGTAATGGTGTTAAAGCCGGGCTCACCGTCGAAGCGGAGCAGACCCTTCTCATACTTCTCATACTCGAAGCCATGTGCACCAGGCTGATAAATGCCGAGCTCTTGGAAGCTATTCCAGTCGTAGCCAAGTTCCTTCAGCTGATCGCTGTAGAAGTCTTGGGTAGCCTGCTCGAGCAGATCCCAATCAACATGATGCTCGTCAGCCGGCTTGTACCACGGATACCACTCGGGGTTCAAACGCTGACCGAACAGCAAGCAGATCTGAACGTCAGATACGCACTCGCCAACCTGCAGAGCCTTGTTCATGGGGCCCATGAACACGGTGTTGCGGCCATAGTGGGTAAGCACGATACCGGTGTGCTCTGCCCATGTAGCCATCGGCAGGAAGTAGTCGCCAACAGCCATAGCTGTCGGGGTCATGGTTAGATCTTGGATAACAACAAACTCTAGCTTCTGCAGAGCCTTGTGCCAACGCTTCGGCTGAGCGGAGCAGGTTGGGGTTAGGAAGTTGGAGCTGTTGAACCAACCCATCTTCAGAGCATAGGGCTCGTCAGATTCCATGGTGTTCAGAGTTTCGTCAGGCTGAGTTGTAGCCATACCAGTGGACAGTCCGGGCCATGCAGCAGCGCCGATACGCTTCTCCCAAACTTCGTCGCTCATAGCGCCACGCTGGTTCATACGCCACTTGCCAAGCAGAGCAGACGGAGGACCAAGAGTTAGACCACCAGGACGGTCAATAGAGCCAGCCAGAGCAGCCAGAACAATGAATGCCTGAGACAGCTGTACGCCGTTCTTGTTCTGGTCGAATGCTAGACCCCATGCCCAACCGATAGGACGCTCGGTGCCGATGATGTGAGCAGCACGCTTGATGTCCTCAGCAGGAACAGTAGTAATAGCAGCAACCTTGTCAACCGGATACTCAGCTGCACGAGCCTTGATCTCATCAAGACCATAAATCCACTTCTCAGCGAATTCTTTGTCGTACTCGTCGTTCTCGAACATGAGGTTCATGATGCCCAGAGCCAGAGCGGTGTCGGTCTGAGGACGAACCTGCAGGTTGATGTTGCCATCATGTGCGCCAACCCAAGTGATACGCGGGTCAACAGAAATGATATGAGTGCCAAGCTTCATCATGTCAACTAGGCAGTGACCAAAGAAGCCGTCACCGTTGGAAGGCAGAGGCTCTTTACCCCAAACCACAACCCACTTAGACAGAGTGTAAGCCGGGTCATGATAGCTGCCGGGCAGATGACCAGCATAGTCAAGCTCAGGATAGCCAGCGCCAAGCACATAGTCAGAGATAGAGCAACGCGGACCATAGCAAGACCAACCAGACTGCGTGTAGCAGCAGTTAGGTGACTGCAGAACCGAGAACGTTAGAGCATAGTAGAAGATGCAAGCTTCACGACCGGTGCCGCCAAAGCAAACGATGGACTCGGGGCCATAGGTGTTCTGGAAGTAACGAACCTTCTCGCAGATGGTGTCGATAGCTTCGTCCCAAGTGGTCTGCTCCCACTTATCCTTGCCGCGATCCTCAATAGCACGCTTCATCGGGTGAATGATGCGTGAAGGCGCATAGGTGTACTCGCGCAGCGCCAAATTCATAGCGTTCACACGACCCGTAGTAATTGGGTTGTCGTCGTCACCCTCGATGCGGATAAGCTCGCCATCCTTGGTAATAACCTTAACGCCATACCCTACCGGGTGAGATCCCGGGGGCGACCAAGTGTTGGAGCGGGTAGCGACGGTGCCGTCAGAACGCTCGACACGCCATTCTTTACCGTATGCCATTCTTTCCTTCTTTCTCACGTCTCCATTACTTAATGGAACCAAAACTACAAGCCTGCCTCTTAACAGTGGTCTATGTCTTGAGACACTAATGCTTTTTATCCCTAGCTAAAAAGCATTCGCTTGAAGCCGTAAATAAAACACCGTGTTAACGGCTGCTATCAACTTAATATACGAATGGATTTTTACGTCGTACCTCTGATTTGTTTTTCGAAAATTTAGCATCAACCCGACAGGTTGATTTTTATGATGTTCAACTATATAATGCCTGTTCAGATGCTTTTATTGGGTACTAATGCTTCAGGTTGAATTGGGGTTTTCAACTTGCCACATATAACTTTAAGTTTCGGTCGTAATTCTAACAGCGCTGAAACTTCTGGTGATCTTTCAGCGCTAGGAGTAGGGCTTGCTGCTTTCATTGCATGGGTTTTTTCGGCACCGTTTGGTATGCCCATGCTATTAATGCGCGACAACGCATTTTTAGCTTCTGTTTCCAACGATGTAACCATAGCCATCCACCTTGCATATATATGCGCACTTGCAATTTGCCTACTATGGATGGGGTTAACTAATCAATATTTCCTAAGATTTTACGTTGGTCGCAATGTGCTTATATTGTCGGGAATACTATGCATTGTCGGTACGGCAATGTTGGCATTATGCGGTCTGTTAGACACAGCAAACGCCAGCACAACTATCGCCTGCCTAGGAAGCCTACTAGCCGGCATAGGGTCGGGTGTATTAACTTGCTTGTGGTGTACTGCATTTGCAAGGTATGAATTTACGACCATTACCTTGAATTCGGCTTTCGGCATGGTAATAGGTCTTGTAATTTCAATTGCACTTGTTAACTGGATACCCGCCGTAATTTCCATTTCAATTGAAATAGCACTTGTGTTAATAACCGCAATTGTGCTGTGGCATTTGACACCAATTCCCTATTACAGACGGCGCGAAATGCCTATATTCCACGCGCTGCGCGTAAGCCGACTTAAATTTTTGCTGCAATTGGGCGTTCCTATGTTTATATTCGGCATTTCTCTATGGGTTATTGGCAGCATATGCATACACAGCGCATTCTGCACACCGGATATGGCTGGCAATCTATTGGTGGGAGCCGCATGTGCCTTGTGCGCTATTCTTTTTATCACCGCAGTAGGGCTTCTGAAAAATGAAGCACACTGGGACACCCTATTTCGTTTTATGCTTCCTATTGTGGGCATAGGAATGCTAGGAGTTACACTGTTTAACAGCGCTTATCAATTGAGCGCCATTTTTCTACTAGCGCTAGGGTTTAGTGTTTTTCTTACGCTGCTTTGGGTGTTGTTTTCAGATATGGCGCAAGAATTTAGACTGTCGCCAATTTTTGTGTTTGGCATAGGCTGCGGTCTTCTTATAGCAGGTGTAGTTGTTGGATCGTTAATTACGATGCGCATCGGGGTATACGACGAATGGACCAGCTTGCGATGGACAGGGCTAGCTATGGCATCCATTATTTGTCTGATGATTGCCGGTGCATTTATGCCACGCAAACGCAATGTTTTGCGAATGCTAAACACAGACTTTGTGGAAGATGCCACAAAGCTGAACCAGATGGTACTAGATAGCGCCGCAGCGCACGGAACTGCCACCACCGATGAGCAAGCCGATGCTGCCAACCCAAATCATCCAGACGATTTTGACATGGAAGATTCCGAGACTAAATTGGCAACGACAGGTTCTACAGATAATCTGGATTCATCCGAATCATTGAATTCATCTAATGAAACAGCTGCTGCATCTAAGAAGCCTCAGCGTCAAAAAGGCAGTTTCTACAAACGATGCACGCAAATTGCCGACCAGTATTTACTAAGCCGTCGCGAAACGGAAGTGCTGTTCTTGCTGGCAAAGGGTCATAAAGCAGTCTTTATTGAGGAAAAGTTGTGCGTATCAAAAAGCACCGCAAAAACGCACATCAATCATATATATAAGAAGCTAAATATACATACACAGCAAGAATTATTAACTATGGTGGAAGATAGACCGCGTCCGCACACAACTTCTAGCACAGCTGAATCAAAAATGGATGCAGACGCTGCGTATCTCGAAGAAGAAGTCTTGTATCACGGATTCTAATCTAGCGCAAAATTAAAGGTGTGCACACCGGTTCGCATACCCTGCATACCAGCCTGCACACCTTTGCATACCTAAAACTGTTAGCTCTACTTTATATTTACACAGTGCGTTTTCTTGCCAGTTGATAGGTATTCCATAATTTCTTGCACTGCCATAATTGCACAATTGTCTTCTGCTTCCTCAGTAGATGCACCCAAATGCGGCAATACAATAGCGTTCTTCATTTTTACCACAGCCGGATTTGCGAAATCGGTAACGTAGTGACGAATCTTGCCAGACTGCAAAGCTTCCGCCATAGCAGCATCATCAACCAACACATCGCGCGAGAAATTCAGGAATACAGCACCGTCTTTCATCTGATTTATGGCATGCGCATCTATCATACCGCGAGTGCTATCAGTAGCAGGTACATGAATAGTTACGAAGTCAGATGCACCCAGCAAATCGTCCAAATCGGCAGTGAAGCGCATATCAGCTGAAATTGCAGCTGCTTTTTGTGCGTCCATGAACGGATCATAACCAACAACTTTCATGCCTAGCGCTTGGGCAGCCGGAACAACTAGCTTTCCTATAGCGCCAAGACCAATAACACCTAGCGTTTTACCGCTTATTTCGCCACCTGCAAATGCTTTCTTAGCCTTTTCTGCTGCCTTGCCCACATTCGGATCGTCGGCATTTTCGCGCACCCACTCAATGCCACCCACAATGTCACGGCTTGCTAGAAGCATACCTGCCAGCACCAGCTCTTTTACGGCATTGGCATTTGCACCGGGGGTATTGAATACCGGAATACCAGCTTCAGCCAGCGCTTCCAGTGGAATGTTGTTAACACCAGCACCCGCGCGCGCCACAGCCTTCAAATTAGCCGGAATATCCATTTCGTGCATATTCGCAGAACGTACTAGGAAAACATCAGCCTGTGTCGGATCGTCCACAAGCTCGTATTCGTCGGTTAGAAGATCTAACCCTTTTGCTGAAATATTATTCAGACAATGTACTTTATACATTACATTCCTTTCGACGTACTTAGTTGTTTGAGTTTATACTTTTGAGCGAAAAACGGGTACCAAACAGCAAAAATTTCGCTATTGCAAATGTTCAAACGTCCAAACGGCGAAATTGCCGAAATTGCTGCATTAGCGCTTTATAGGCTGAACTACATCCGCCGGTTCAACATGAAAAAGCGTTTGGAAAAAATCTTTCACACGCGCCACGTTTTCGCGCATGCTGTACATTGTTTGATTGTTGTATTCGCCCTTATCTGCCGCAACTCCCAGTGCCCGCATATCAAGCCCCTCAGCTATAGAAAGCGCTCTGTAAAGATGATATGCCTGCGTTACTATAACCACGCTTTGTGCCCCATAAACATACTTAGCGCGCCAGACAGAAGCATACGTGTCATAACCCGCATGATCCACATAAATGTTGCCAGCAGGCACTCCTAATTCCACGCAGTAATCTTTCATGGCATCCGATTCGTTATAGTGGGAATCTGTGTTGTCTCCCGATACGATTATTGCAGGAGCAACATCAGCAAAATAAAGATCGCATGCCACTTCTAGACGATCTGCGAGAATATCAGACGGAGTGCCATCAACATATACGCTAGCACCTAACACCAAAATGGCGTCTACATGTTCTCCCGATTCTTCTATCTGAGCAATGGTGTGCACATTGTCGCGAGTAGAATTCACTACGTATTGACTTATTACGAAAAAGATAGCAAAAACTACAACGCAAATTACTAGCACAGATATAAGTATATTTCTTATAACCTTTTTCATCTGCCCAGCATATCAGCATGTATGACTCATCAGGATGACATATCGTCTATTATCATGCTCCTGTTCTTAGATGTAATAATTTCTTTCGCGAAAATGTCAGCATCTAAATACTCTTTCACCATATCTGCAAGCTGTTCTAATGCGGCACTAAGATCGGCTGCACGAGAAGGATCTACCGATTCTATGATTAGAAATGCTTTTTGGGAATCATCGGAAAGCGCGGTGCGTACTCCATCCCGCCAGTTCCAACAACGGCAAACCGCGCCAGCATCGTCCATATAGCAAAGCTCGCCTTCCAAAGTTGGAGCATCTTCATCTTCCCCTAAAGGCTTGAAGGCATCGCCTCCTTCAGTTATGCGCAACCGGAGGTTTCCCTCAATTGAATCGATATCTTCACCGCCAACTGGCAGGGCATAAGTTAAAGATACAGTATTGTATACATCAACAACAGGGTTGATACTTTGAACAGGATTGCCTTTTAATACTCGCTTGAGAAGATTCTCAATTGAGCATCTAGCGCCTTTCTTGGTTTTGAACTTCTGAAAAGCATCTCGCCAAACAGATACCACCTTATTCTGCGAGATCGTATTGGATTCTAAATGCTGATCAGCTTTATGATTCGCCTCTGCAAGAAGCTTACTCAATTCCTTTTTCTTATCTTCCGTTAGCTTATTATCTGCCTTCATGCCATGCGCAACGACTATACCAATTTGAGCATCGGGGAAAAGTTCCCAGAATGAATCCTCTGCTATAAATTGCTTCATAATCGCTCCGTTCTTTTGTTGCTAAACACTGTTATTGCTGTACGAATTTTAACAACAAAACCCATATCAGAGGGCGAATCCTAACATCCGACACAAACAAAGTATTTCAAAGCGTCCGACCCTTAACATCTTCTTCAATGAGTTCGAGCTGTTTCTCGGCGCGCTTCTGACCGCGCACAATTATCAGAATGTAGACGAGCAGCGCAACCCATAGCAGCGCATAAGCTGCAATCAGATACGGTGCGGACGGAATTATCGTGCTATATATTTCTTCCAAAACGGGGTTCATTTTGTATTCCCTTTCTCAACAAAAGGCTGCCACTTATACAAGCTAATCATCAAGTCTTTCCTTCAGCGCATCCACTCGTTCCGCGAATCTCACCTGCCGAAAGCGCGCCCTGTACAAAGCGAATGCCACACACATCATGCCAACTCCAACAAGTGCTATACAAAGCCCCATCTCGGGTGTCATACCACCTGCGCGCGTGACCACCGGATGCACCGATGACGGAATAAGACGAGTAACCATAAAGCAAATTGGCACGTCTATAAATGCAATCACACCCACAACCGATGCGAAAGCGGCACGCCTAATAGGATCATCGACCATATTTCGAAGCACAATGTAGGCAATCACAATTAACATCAAGATAAGATAAGTGGTAAGGCGCGGATCCCATGTCCACCATACTCCCCATTCGAAACGCGTCCACATCTCGCCTGTAATCATGGTCATTACAGTAAATAGCAGCGCTACTTCCATCGCAATGCGCGCACAAGTGTCAAATCGGAGTTCGCGCGTAATAAGAAACCTTACGCAGTAATAAGCTGCAAATGCAAGTGCCGCAAACGACGTTATAGCCACCGGCATATGGAAATAGAAAATCTTCTGCGACATGAGCAGCTTGTTAGAAACTACCGTGTCACCAACAAGTTCAGCTCCGTTCACTGTAGCTCCACTGACGGGCGGCACCACGAAAAATGCCATAAGAAACCCGAGTGTAGTTAATATAATGCCAGCCACAATCACCCATGGTGAAAGCGCATCTGGCCACTGCCCAGCTTCAGGCAGTTTGCGTGCTGTCCGCTTTTTCGAATCTGCCATAGTCCACCCCTCCCGAGCAACAACAGCCCGATTATGACACGACGAAATCGTAAAGGAACCAACTTATAAGTATCATTACCACATCGTATAATGCTGCCAGCGCAAGCGGTGTGGCAAACGATTCAGCCATAACGTCGCCCCCAACAAGAACTGCCACAGTAGCAGCCACACAAGCATACAGCAGCGGAAATACTACAGGGATAAACAATAGCGCCAGCATTACATCTTTGCCTTTAACATTAGTAGTAATAGTTGACAAAAGCGTTCCTACGCCTGCAATACCTACCGAACCCACAAGCAGCGGAAGCGCGATTAGCGGCGCGGTTTCTGCTGGCAAGGCAACAGATGAGAAGAATAGCCAGAAAAGCGGCACCGCAATAACTTCAACAATAAGCAAAAAGATTAGGTTAGAAGTAGCCTTTGCTAGAAAGATTACACCTCGATCCATCGGCGCAAGCAGCAGACCTTCTAAACACCCACACTCTTTCTCGACCGAAAACGAACGATTCAAACCAAGCAGCGAAGTGAACACTACCATTACCCACAAAAGACCGCCTGAGACTTCCAGAAAATCGGTTCCCGGGGCAGCGAATCCGAGCGCCACGCCAAATACAACAATTACGAGCAGAGCATAGACACCCATCGACACAAGCATTTCTTTCGTGCGAACCTCGCGAAGCAAATCCTTAGTAAGCAGCACCTTGTACTGCGAAAAAGAAGACGGATGCTTACGTTCAACCTTCGATGGTGTATCGGTCGTGCGGCTCATGCAACACCGCCCCCGATCGTCTGCTCATACAGATGGTTAAGTTCATCTGGCTCTAACTTATCTTTACGACCAAAACATACTGCACGCCCGCGCGCCATCAAGAGCACATGATCGGCAAGCTGCATTCCCTTCTTTAGGTCGTGGCTAACCATGACAAACGTGCGGTCTTTGCGAACATCTGATATCAAGTTGTCAAACACCTGAGTAGCGTGCGGGTCTAGCCCAGAATAAGGCTCGTCAAACAACACAACCTTAGGGTCGTTCATTAGCGCACGGGCAATAGATACACGCTGAATCATTCCGCGCGAAAACGTGCGCACCTGATCTAGCCTTCTATGTTTGAGCCCAACCGCGTCTAATAAGTTGACCGCGCGATTTTTCACATCGGGCACACCATAAAGACGACCATACAGCACAAGGTTTTCCTCTGCCGTAAGATCGGGATAGAGCATAGAGCTATGTGAAACCACACCAATAGATGCGCGAACAGATTCGGATTCCTCCTTCGCATCAATTCCGCATATATAAATTGTGCCCTTACTTGGTCGCGAAAGAGTGGAAAGCATAGATAGCAAAGTGGTTTTGCCCGCACCGTTCGGTCCAAAAATAGTAAGAAATGCACCTTCGGGAAGCACGAAGCTGACATCATCGACAGCCTTTCGTGTTCCGAAGGTCTTACAAACGCCCTCTACACGGATAGCATCAGGCATGCGCTGTATCCACTTCTGCCCGACGTGTGCGCCTAGCGAAAAGAGCCAGCAAACTTCCCAACATAAGAAGACCAAAACCAACCCACACGAAGCTGATTAACGGATTTACTCGCACATCCATCGCATACTCGCCATCGGCACTCATGCCGCGATAGACCACGAATAGGTCTTCCAGAGGAAATCCTATAACACTAGCCTCAAGCTTCTGTTGCTGCGTTGACTTCACCATTTGCACAGCAGGTGACACACTTCCAACATATTGTCCGCCTCTATAGACATCAAAATGTACCACATAGTCAACATCGTCGCCATTGTCAGATTCGAAAACATCTTCACCAGTGTAGACAAGTTCAAAATCCTGTATTTTAAGCGTTTCGGCAGATTTGGTATCGGCATCGTACTGAAGATATTGATTAGTCTCAGTCACGTACATGGACGAGCCTATAAGTCCGACAAGAATAATACCCATAGCTGCATGTGCAATTGCTCCGCCAATGCGCGAAAGCCTAGGGCGCAGCGCACTACCTTTGCGAAGCGCTTTTACAAGCATAAATACCGAATTGAAGAACAGCAAACTGGCTACTAAGAACCCCACTACCGCTATAGCGTTATAGTATGCGGGCGCTCCTTGCTCAAGCAGTCCTTCTGCAGCACTTCCTCCACCAGCCAATATAGCCTCGTAGCTTGGGAGTAAATAGGTGCAGAAATATGCCATAAGAACTGCGAACACAACCAACGCACATACACCCGGAATAAGCGCATTCTTAAAGAATGCCTTGCCTTGTGTACGCCTCCATCCGAGCAGAGGGCATACAGCAATTAGCGCGCAGTAGAGTACTCCAAGCGGACGCGCAATAGCGTTGTATGTTCCTGCCGATAAAGATTGACCTCCAAATGGCAAAAATGCTGGAAGGGCAGATGAAACTGTCATGTAGGCTAGTAGAACGGCGAATGCAACCATAACGAGATTGTTTACGTAATATGCCGCATCGCGAGAGACTAGCGACTCTATATCATCTTCCTTCTCTTCCTTAATCGGAGCAGAGACAGAGGCAGCTTTAAGAGTGTCAGACTTATTAGTTGTCGAAACACCGAAACTCTTGTGCCGCACAATAAGCCCAACTGCGCCTGCAGCCAATGATGCCACGATAAGCACCGCAAACAACACAAGCGATACAGAATCGCCTTCAAAAGCATGTACTGATTGCACGATGCCACTTCTTGTTATAAACGTTCCCAACACCACAAACGAAAAAGTGATACAAGCGCACATAACCGACCAGCGCTTGAATGCACCGCGCTGGCGATAAACCGTAAATGAATGGATTAAAGCCACACCGACAAGCCAAGGCAGAAGACTAGCGTTCTCAACCGGGTCCCAGCCCCAATAGCCGCCCCAGCCGAGCACAACATAGGCCCACACCGCACCAAGCCCTATTCCGGCTCCTAGCAGTAGCCACGAAAACATGAGATAAGGCGTAGAGGCGCAAACCCACGCATCGGAATCGTCGTTTACTATAAGCGCAGAAATGGCGTATGCAAATGGAATGGTCAGACCGGCATATCCGATAAATAGCGTAGGCGGATGAATAGCCATAGCCCAATGTTCAAGCAGCGTATTCATACCTAATACAGATGCCTGAGCTTTAAGCTGACCATTTTCGTCGAAGTATGCTGGGTCGAGAAGCGCAAACGGCATGTTGTCGGGCGAGAACAGCAGCACTCCTACAAATGCCACAAGCACTAGTTGCGCAATAGCAAGTGCTCCGTTGTCGAGAGGGCGGATATTTTTGCGAGTAGCAAATACTAATATGACACCAAACACCGAGATAAGCCATGCCCAGAATAGCAAACTACCTGCACGACCAGCCCAAAGACCAGCCAGCTTGAAAAGCCAAGCCAACTCACCTGTAGCGTCAGAACGGTTGCGAACAACGTAATCAAGCGTTACATCGCCTGAGAAAAAGCACCATACAAGCACGGCGCAGCACAAAGTGAGTGCGCAAGCAGCCACTATAGCTGCCAAGCGACCTCCAAATGCCAGCGTGTCGGATGCGGAACGCGCACGCGCAGCTTCAGCTGAACCAGCTGATGCTTTG
Organism: Adlercreutzia sp. ZJ154; assembly: GCF_011039055.1. Taxonomy (NCBI): domain Bacteria; kingdom Bacillati; phylum Actinomycetota; class Coriobacteriia; order Eggerthellales; family Eggerthellaceae; genus Adlercreutzia; species Adlercreutzia sp. ZJ154. The sequence continues at coordinate 13,386 of NZ_JAAKEF010000005.1, read as the reverse complement.
CCTATGCGTAAATGTTGAACATGCGCTATTCCCAAGCACAGCAAGGAAACCACGCAAGCAGCGAAAGCTACAAGTATACCGAGCAGACCGACTATAGACATAAAAGCGCCTAACCTTCTAATGCGACATCAGTCGCTTGGAATTTACCAGACTCGTCAACCGATCCTGTTAAAACGACACGTGCACCACTGACAATTTCATCAGACAGCGGTCCATCAAATACCACAGCAATGCGAGCGTCTCCGTTGCCTTTAATGTAGAAACGTTCTGATTGCCCCGCAGCCTTCATCGTATCTGGCTCGATTTCTCCAGCAACCTTAACAACTTTACCAGTAACCTCATTGCCGTATTCTAAAAGGCGCTCTACCGTAAGTGCACTGTCGGCATTTTCATACTTGGATGGGCATTTCGTCACAAGCTCGGTACACATCAGGGTTCCGTCATCGCCGATGCGCCCCGTGCATATGGCAGTCACGTCGTTTCCGAACGTAGATGCAGCCGCACCTTCATAACGCACGGATAACTGCTGTTCGGGTGAACCATTTGGATCGTATATCTTGAATGTTAGAACGTTTTTCGAAGTGTCGTAAGAGTTCGGTACAACATTGCCCGAAACTTGAACCTTTTGACCAGCCTGCGGATTCTCTGCAGCTTCGGCTACTGACATAGTCTTTGCAGCAGTACCAGAACCCACAAATGCCAATGCCAACACAATGGCTATCACAACTACGCCAGATACAGCAATCAGACGTTTTTTCATCTTCGCGTTAATCAGAATCACGCCCACTTTCAAATAGATGAATTGGCTTCATTCGATACAAATCTTGCATAAAAATGCCCGTGAAAGGATGTTTTTCCTTCATGATAGACTAACCCAGCCCGAAGACTATTGGAAAGCGACAGTTGTATCGAAATTTGCATGACAATTTTGCCAAGCCCGACATACCACTAAAAAGGCGACATCCAAAATGATGCCGCCTTTTCAAATAAGCTAAAAATAGCTTCCGTACTAAGAGTTGAAGTTCGCGCTGGTAATCTCTGCGGACTGCTCCGCCGACAGCCAGCCTTCTGGAACTTTCGCCTCATCGTGACAACGCGTGCAAGCCATTACCGACTGGCGATGAGCCTTGTGACAATCGCTGCACTCAAGCTGTCTGTGATCCGCGATAGTAACATGCGGATTATACTTCTGACCGCCGGTGGCGCGCGCTAAATCGTCACGCGTCATGTTGTGGCAGCCTTCATTCAGACAGAACTCATCCGCATTCGGCAGTTTCCTGTATGCGTTAAGGTCGGTCAAAGAGCACTCGTTAAGCGGGTAGTCGTATGTGCCACCAACCCAATGCACCACCTCACCCATCTGCTGATCGATGGTAGGTACATGGCAATCAAGGCACACCATGTCAGCACTTTCCTTATGTTGAACTACCATAAGGGTGCCCATGTCCTCAACTGAGTTGCCCCATTTGTCAACGCCAGATTCGCCACTTTTGCCCTCGTAGGTTTCAAGCGCCGGGTCCATCGGCGAGTGACATATAGCATTGCAGAAGCTAGGTTGCTCGTGCCACACCCAAAAGCCTGCACCAGCAACTATAACTATCGCACAGATAACACCTATCGTGATACCGCGCTTGCGACGCTTTGCAGCCTTAGAATTCGGTGCTGCAGGAGCAGCTTCAGTCTTGTTCTCTGGTGAAGCATCTGCACCTTCATTTACAACAACGGTGTTAGCCACAGCCTCTTCCGATGTCTCGTTTACGCCTTCGTTCACCTTCTTGTTATCCTCGCTCATGTGCTACCTCCTTTCTGTAATCGATGTCCGTTTCGGCTTCGCTTACGCAAGGAGCGCGAGGCCCTCATCTACGAGCGCCTCGGACTTGTCAAGTGTGCTCCATGTTAGCTCGGAGTTATGTGCGCCTTCGCTGTTTTCAACCATCACAAAATCCCAGTAGAACTGTGCCGCACGTTGAATGTACTGTGCACGCTCAAGGGTGGCAGCGTCAAGCGAACCCTTCTTTGCCGCCAGCTCGCCAACGTATTTCGCAATCTTCTCGCTGATTGCCGTCACGCGCTCTTCTTCCTGCGCTTGAATGGCACTAACCTTAGCAGTAATGTCATCATGGCATGTCGAGCAGTTGGACTCTATTAGCTCGGGGTTCTGGGTAGGATTCGTCCAATTGTGGTTCGTGAACGTAGCTCCCGTGTCGTCTACCGATGTGCCCATATGGCAATCGGCACACGCATAACCCTGCTTTGCCATCGGTGACATTTTTCCACCGTAGTTCGTCTCGAACTCGGGGTGCTGCACCTTGATCATCTTGGCTTCTGTCTCGGGATGTGTCCAATCCGTAAAGCCCATATCGTCGTAGTACTTCAGAATAGCGTCGGGAGTCATGCCCGCAAGCCCACTGTATGGGTTTGTCGTTGCCTTCGTCTCGGGATTGAAGTAGTACTCGTTGTGGCACTGACCGCAAACCTGCGCGCTCATCTGAATCCTGTCGATGTCTTTACCAATACTGTTAGTCCAGTACTTATTTGGCAGACTGAGCGACTTCGGATCGTTTGTGTGACAATTGTAGCAACTAACCGGCTCGGTAAAATCGCCAATCAAATCGTTGAACTTCTGCTTATAAACCTCGTCGCCATCAGCATTCACAAGAGCTGTGAACTGCGGTGTCTTACACGTAATGCAGTTCGCAAGCTGCTCTTTTTTGACGGTACGCGGCGTGTTCTTGACGCTCTCTAACGTGTAGAGATGCGACGATGCCTCATCGTAGCCGAGCGCAAATGCGTAGCCTTTGTACATGGTATTGAGCGCCGGATACAGCTCTAGGTAGTTATGCTTCCCAGACTGCGGCGAATTCTCGAGATTCTTCATGTACGTGTCGTATTGATCGGGGTAGAGCCCTGCCCATTCCGCCGCTTCAACGACACCGAATTGATCTTCGGCTGGCATGTTCTCGGATTCGAAGGAGCCAGTCGTGTTAGCCTGCGGCGCACATGCCGCAAGTCCGACCACCAATGCGATCGCACTAATAGATGCAATCGCCAAACCTGCCTTCTTCCTCTTTCTCATGCTTCCTCCTCTCCTTTCATCCACTTTTTCTGACTGCGGAAAACCGCAGCCCTTCCTTGCTATTGTCATCAAGACATACCGACGCTGCTACGCAGAACATCACTCTACGGAAGCAGCGTCGATCGTCTCGACAATAACCTCTTTGTTCGCAAAATCAGAAGCCTTGTCTTCAGGCTTAGCCTTCTGATTGCTTTGCGGTTTACGCGCACGCCCAACACCCATACGCAGCGCCCCTGTAGGGCATGCATCCACACATGCACCGCATGCCATACAGTCGCCCGCGCGCACGATAACATCTACACCTTCAAGTGCCGGATTAAGTATTACGGGATCGGCGAGGCATGCCTTCTTGCAAACGTCGCAATCGATGCACTTCTCATGATCGATACGCACGTTTACAAGCCCCACTTTGCCGATAACTTGATAAAGACCTCCAACAGGGCATATAGCACGACACCACACACGCTTAGCCCAGAAAAGTTCAGCTATAACGATGGCTATCAGCGTAAAGCTTCCGGCAAGTGAGCCGAATAGAAGCCCTCTGTTGATTGCCGCAATGGGCGAGAATGCTTCAAACACAGGGAACGCAAATATGGCAGAAAGCACCAAAATGCCCAAAGCAACATATATCTTCGCTTGCCGCGGAATTACACGCTCAGAAACGCTGATGCCAAGTTTGTTGCGAAGCCAGTCAACGCCTTCGCAAAGAAGATTTACAGGACACACCCAGCCGCAAAATGCGCGACCACGCACTACGCCATAAACGATTAGCACAGGCAGAATACCTAACAGCATACCCAATGAAAACGTTTTTGCAGCCAATGCTGCTTGCAAGGTAGCAAATGGGTCAAGTATAGATATGCCAGCAACCTCCGATGCGGCAAGACTTCCAAAAAAGATGCCTTGAGCAGGGGTTGAAACCGCAACATCTTCACCTATGGAACCACCAAAAAGGCTCCACCCAGCTATGAGTAACGGTAGACAAAATACGACAAGCATAGCAACTTGCACGCATCTACGTGCGATAGTCCACTTAGCTTTCGCCTTTTTGCCGACCTTTGATTGTTCTTGCTCTGCCACTCTTAGCCTACTCCTTCGCGCACTAGACGCTTTCCTGCGCACCCAATGCTTCGTCTTCGCAATTCAAGTACACCAAGCTGATGCCAGTTACACCATCAACCCCAATGAATGAACTTGCGATTTCATGCGATGCGTTAGAACTGTCAGCCTCGATCGTAACTATCAGCTTTTCGCCTTGTGTTTCATGCACCTCCACGCCATTCATGGCGGAAAGTGCATGTTCCACACTACGCGTCTTCTTAGGTTCAGTCTCAATCACAAGCGATGAGATCACCATGTCAGCCCCTCATTTCACATATCGTTGTATCTTGTTCGCTGAAACTGCTAGCCTTGCGGGTGACATGTGATGCATTGGTTGTAGCCGGCATCAATTTTCATAGTTGCGTACATTCCCCGAGAATAGTGGTCTTCAGGAACTATGACAGCGCCAACAAGCTGCGGATTCGCCTTCTCGTTTGCGCCATGACAGCCATAGCAGCCATCAGGTCCAAGATCTGTGTAGCGCCCGTTATGATTCGCAGGCATAGGTGCTGGCTGACCATCTAATACGCTAGCAGCGCTTTGTGTGCCACTAGAGCATCCCGCTACGACACTTACCGACATAACTGCTGCCAGAAGCGCCGCGATAATAGTTTTCTTCTTCATTTCCCTTACCCCTTATCGGCTCTACAGCTTCTCGATAGCAACGCATGTCTTCTTATAATCTGGCTCTTTTGAAAGCGGGCAGTAAACATCCTGCACCACCAAATTGATAAGAGCTTCTTCTGCAAAGAACGGCGCGAACACAAGACCGCGTGGCGGACTTGTACGCCCTGCCGTCGATACCTTTATCTCACACTCGCCATAGCGCGAACTTAAACGAACCATGTCGCCATCCTTTAAGCCCAGCTCGGCGCAATCCTCAGGATTCATGTCGAGCAACGCTTCGGGAAGTGCACGATCAAGTTCGGCTATGCGGCGCGACATTGAGCCCGTATGCCAATGCTCAAGCAAGCGACCGGTGCAGAAGACAAACGGGTATTCAGCGCTAGGCATTTCAGCCGGCGGCTCGTAGGGACGGAACACTACAGACGGACGAGCGTTTCCACTCTTGTAGAAGCTGACACCGCCCGCTAAGTCTTGCTTGCCATACTGTTGGATGCCTATTTCATCGAAGCCGTCCTCTTGCTTGCCATCGCAGAAACGCCACTTTGTGGCAAGCCACTTGCCGTCCACTTCACGAACGGGCCACGTTAAGCCATGGTCGTTGATGTAGGCATCATAGGGCGCAAGCTGCTTGTTCTCCATTTTCAGCTTGGCTTCCTTATTGATAAGTGCAGCTTTTTCGTTTAGATCGGGATTTGAGAATGTGCGATATTCCTCCCAAATGTTACGAGACACTTCGCGCTGGTCACCCTTGAAATCGTGCGTCTCGGTATCGTACCAATCGCCGAACAGCGCCTCGAAAGCGCCCTTGCTGCCAATTTTTTCGCCATCAAGCGTACGCGCAGCAATTTCCATAAGCATCCAGAGATCCCACTTGGCATTACCCGGCGGATCGACCGCCTTCTCAAACACCGCAGTACGACGCTCTGCATTTCCGAACTGCCCCTCGCGCTCGACCCACATGGCAGCCGGAAGTACAACATCGGCATACTGCGTTGAAAGCGTCGGATAAACCTCACTTACCACAATGAAAGTATCGTTGATGCCCTTTTTGTCGCCCCTACCAAGGAAGCGCGTTAAGTTTGGCATTGAAACAGCCCAGTTGTTGTGCGCCGTCCACAAAAAGTCAATGTTGCCCTTCGACATTTCGCGGAAGATTTTCACAGTATGCATGCCGGGCTTCTGGATGGCATCCAAATATCCCTCGGGAAGATTCCAGATAGCCTCTGTGTAGCGACGATGCGGCTCTTGCGCTACCAGCAGGTCGGCTGGAAGGCGGTGGCTAAACGTGCCAACTTCACGCGCTGTACCACAAGCGGTGGGTTGACCGGTCAGTGAAAATGCACCGTCACCGGGTTTCGCATAGCGCCCGGTCAGTAAGTGAATGTTGTAGATACAATGATTCATCCATGTACCGCGGTTGTGCTGATTCACGCCCATAGTCCACAGCGAGAGCACCTTGCGACTCTTGTCTGCAAATACCTCTGCCAATTCTTTGATATCGGCAGCTGGTACACCCGAAATTTGCTCGGCATATTCCAACGTGTAAGGCGCAAGACGTGCAGCATACTCTTCGAAGCTAATGCTTTGAACAGCGTCTACCGATTTACCAACATCGCTTGCATCGTAGCCATCTTCAAAAGCGTTTCCGATATTCTCGGTACCCTGCTTGAACTGTAAATGATCGGTTACAAAAGCCTGATCGTATAGGTTGTTTTGCACAAGATAGTTGGCAATGGCATTAGCAATTGCCAAATCGGAACCCGGCTTAAACATAAGCACCTTATCGGCACTAGCAGAAGTGCGCGTCTTCAGCGTAGTTAGATCGTAGTGCTTAACGCCAGTTCCGTTAATCTTTCGTGCAGTTAAGCGTGAATATAACATGGGGTGCGCCTCTGCCATATTTGCGCCCCACGTAACAAAGGTATCAGTCTCGTCGATGTCGGTATAAGAACCAGCAGGCTCATCAGTTTGGAAAATATTCATAAAACCAACAACGGCACTAGCCATACAAAGACGAGCGTTAGGATCAATGTTGTTGGAAAGCAGACCTGCCTTCCAGAATTTCGCAGTACAGTAACCCTCAACAATGGGCTGCTGCCCACTTCCCCAGAACGCAAGACGGCTCTTATCTTTTTTCCACGTTTCTTTTAGTTTGCTGGAAACCAGTTCGAGAGCTTCATCCCAAGTAGCCTTGCGAAGACCCCCATCGGTGCCCTTGGTGCTCTTGTCATCGCGAATTAGCGGCTCGGTCAAACGATCTTCGCCGTATAAAACGCTGGCTAGATAATAGCCTTTAACGCAATTAAGTCCCCTATTCGATTGATTGTCGGGATCGCCCGTAACAGCAACGATCTTTCCGTCCTTTGACTCTACAATTACGCCGCAACCGCAGCCGCAGAAACGGCAAACGCCCACGGTACGCGTAGCGTCAGCCACTGTCGTTTGACCTGTTCCGCTTCCAGACGGTGCCGAACAGCCCACTAGTGCCGACATGGTTCCCGCAGCCGCTGCACTCGCTAGCGCAACCGCTGTCGTTTTAACGAATGCCCTGCGTGAGATCTCCATTATTGCCCCCTTGATCGCCTTCCCTCTTGCTCTCCCTCATTGGTAGTGCTTATGGTTCCTCTTATAATGCTATTTGCGCCTTTCAGTGCCACTTGCCCTTCGCTCTTTGCCCTGCCGACCCTTACCTGATTTGCAGACTAGTCGGCTAATTCGGATCTATTGTTATTGCCGGCGCAGGGTCACTAACAACACACCGCTCAACACATAGCCCGCATCCGACACAAGCATCTTGAATGACTGGTCGGAACAGCGCATGTATGTCATCGCCTTCGCGCGCACCATAGTCGATGCTAATTGCCACGTCGATTAGCGGACATGCGCGATAGCAGACCTCGCAGCGCATTCCCTTGAAAGAAAGACATGTCTGCTCGTCTATTACGGCGCGCCCCATGCGTACATCTTGCCTTCCTCCCACAGGCGAAAGAGCTCCAGTTGGACACGCCTCTATACATGGGAAATCTTCGCAAAGACGGCACGCTTGTTCACGCGCATTAATGACAGGTTGTCCGACGCTGGATCCGTATTCGAACGATGCCGCATGAATAGCCTTGTACGGGCAAGCTTCAATACACTTTCCGCATTTGATACAAAGAGAGTTAAACCCGCCTTCAGGCAATGCTCCCGGCGGATGCAAAGCCTTAGCTTCTGCATTCACGGCACTAAAAGCAGCCGTTACGGAAACAATACCAGCAGCACATATGGCGGCTACGCCACCTAGCTTCAAAACTTCCCCTCTCTTTTCCTCTCCTTTGAATAAGGCTCGGGCAAACGTTGCACCCGTTCCTTAAATTAGCTATGGTCAAGTGGATGCGTGTTCGCATAATTAGACCATTTTCATACTATGATGGTAGGGAATACTGGCTATAATCTAAAGGGATGCTTTTCTTGTAAGTTATGGGGACAGTTTCATACAGAGCGATTAAAGTTTCCGGAGGACAATTGACCGTCTTCCATGACAGTTTCGCTGTGGGCGCTCAACCAGCGCTACTATTGCTCAACTAGCGCTTCCCGATAACTCGAAAGGGTACTAGATGCAGTTTGATGAAAATTCGACAGCCCCTTTATACATGCAAATTTTCGACCATTTTCGCAAGGTAATCGAAAATAATGCAATCTCTGCCGGGCAGAAATTACCCTCGATTCGCGGACTGGCTACACAAATAGATTGTTCGCGCAATACGGTTGAAAGCGCTTATCGCATGCTGGTTCAAGAAGGATATGCTATCAGTCGGCGCGGTTCAGGTTACATTGTTCAAGATGCCTCTATACTGCACGCTACTCCGAAATCGGATACATCTGACAATCAAACCCCCGAAAAGAAATGCTACGCCTACGATTTCACATACGGCAATTTGCAAAAGGGCACGTTTCCCACTTCAGCTTGGCGCAGCTTCACAGATGATGTGCTAATGAGTATAGAAAAGCAAATAATAAATGAATACACAGACCCACTAGGTGAAATAACTTTGCGGCGCGAGATTGCGTTTCGGCTTAATTCGTCGCGCGATATCCATTGCATACCCGAACAAGTGATAATACAGGGCGGCACTCAGCCCAGCGTGCAGAACCTGATGGCGCTTTTCGATCGCAAACACGACACGGTGCTGATGGAAGACCCCGGGTACGACGGAACGCGTAAGGCTTTTCAACGTAGTGGATTTGAAGTGAAACCATGCCGCGTCGATAATGGCACGACAACATTTCTTTCAGATGTTATGCAAAGTGGTGCAAAACTTGCTTACGTTACTCCCTCTAGTCAGTTTCCTACATGTCAAGCCATGCCCCTTGATGTGCGCAATAAGATGGTGCAATGGGCGCTAGAAAATGATGCATATATCCTAGAGGACGATTACTGTCGTGAATTTCGATATCGCGAAAGACCAGCTCCGCCGTTTGCATCGCTAGACCATCAAGGGCGCGTTATTTATATGGGTACGTTTTCAAAGACGCTTTCACCAACACTTCGCATGAATTATCTGGTACTGCCGTTAGAGTTGTTAAAGAAATGGGAAGATGAATTCGGAAACTCTTATTCTGCTGTTCCGTGGCTTATGCAGGAAACTCTCGCGCGATTCATGCATAGTGGGCAGTGGGATAGGCACCTTCGCCGCATACAATCGCTAAACAAGAGAAAATACGAAACGCTGCTTGATTCGCTTTGGCGCTGTATGGGGCAGCGAATTGCGGTGCGCGAGAACGGCACCGGACTTCACGTGCTTATAGATGTACTGGACGGCAGAACGCCGGAAGAGCTGATAGAGTTGGCAATGAAAGAGAATGTAAGGGTGTATAACACGCAAAAGTATTGCATGCTCGATCATTCAACAATGCGCAGTTGCATACTTATAGGGTTCTCCGCCATTCCAGAAGAAGATATTGAACCCGGTATTAAGGCGCTATCCCGCGCTTGGTTTTGATTACATTAACGTCGTTTGACTGATCTGCTGCATCCAGAAAACCAGAATCCCAAGCCACACTAAAAGCAGGAATACCGCCGTTCCGCAAAGGATTGGTCGTGTCGCTTTCCGGCTGATTCCGTGCACAAGGCCGAGATCGTAAAGCTTATCGCTGAATGCATAGCTGAGAGCCAGCAGGATATTGCAAGCGGACATGATGAACGAGATAGGAAACATTTCCCAAGGTGAGCCAGATCTGTCTACTTGACCATGAGCGTTCCAATGCATTGGAATATCAATGCCGGGAGGAAACTGAGAGATGGCAACAAGCGTGCTTATAACTGGAATTGCCACTACAGCTATCCAAAATATGACTACGAAAACGCGTTTTGCAAGCAAGGCACTTCCGAATTCTTTAGCGTGGTTCATGGAATCAATTATACGGGTGGCTTGGTTTGGTGTTTGGTATAGCCCCGCGAAAGACGCGAAGCGGGCTTGGAGTGACGCGAAGCGGCTCTGCGCACAGCAAGCCGCGTGGCATGGGTAGGCGGACAACTCGCTAGACTCAAGCGCCGTAGCTTATGGCAGATGCGCGTCCGCTGGGTGGCAGATAAAATACGAAAGCCCTCGCGGTAGGTGATGACTCACCGTGCAAGAGCTTTTGTACCAAAAATAATAACCGCAAACGCTATTTCATGTCAACGACAACACCCTTACGGTTGATGTAGATAAGATGTGCAAGACCTTTTATGCGACCGTCGGAACATGCTCTGACTTCGCGTTCGATAGCTGTGTCTGGCAGACCCTTCATTCGGCGAGAGTCGAAAACTATGTTCAACGATTGATCAAGACCACGACGAATATTTCGTTCGATTGCTTTCAGCTGCGAGGCCGTCGGTGCTTTCATCTCCCATAGCACTCCGTTGAGAAACATATCCGCAGTGTGTTCGTAATCTATCTCACTTTTCTTGATGAACTCAACGGCGTAGCCAGCAGCAGATAAGGCCTCAGCCGACTTGAGTTCATGAGGCCAAGGGTTCGCTCCTGCTTGGATGATTATTTTTCCCGTTCGTTTTGACATAGGGTGATTATACGCCCGGGTGTCAAGCACTTTGTGACAGGGTCTTCCACAATCCTTATATCTTTTTATCCAACCGTGAACCGTGGAATCTTTAAGGTCGTATTCTCTACATATGTCGATCACAGATTTGCCTGTCATATGAAGCTCTACAATCTGACGTTTGAAGGCATCATTGAAATGCTTTGATGCTTGCCTTGATATTCTTACTCCGTCCATTGCCTATACTATGAGCTTTCTTTGTCTAAAGTATTATTGGTCCATCAGTTTATAAATCAAATAAAAAAGAAATGGCTAACGTCAATAATGCAGAAACAAATGCAAATGGATATAATGATTTTTATATAGAAGAGCCTGAGGAATATCCAAAGAAAAATATTGAAATTGAAGTTAATATTGAAGAAAAGGATAATAAAAAGAACAAAAACAACACTGTTGAGAGCATCCCAACGGTTGATTGGTCAGAATTTTTATAAATAATATATTATCTTTTTTATATAAAAGTAAACAGCTACATCGAAATAGAATAATTTGGGTTGCACCTAAAGGAGAAATAGATGTACATAAAGGTAGTACCTACTATACTTGATGACGATCAATTAAAACGTATTGAAAAAATATTGTTGGATAACAAGTTTGTTGATAAAATTACTTTAATGTATCCACCAGAATATAAAGCTCCACAATGTCGTGGTAAATTGGAGCTTTTGATTAATGTAATACTTAGAGATTCTATTAGTGATATAAATGAAATTTTTAATTTCATGGTTAAATACAACATACCATGTTATCTTTCTCTTGATGATGATTTGTTAGTTTTTATTAACAGAGACCATTATATATTAACTAAAAATGGCTTAATAATTGATGCTAAAGGTGTTTTTCTTCATTTAAAAGAGATTAAAGAATTAGCATCTAATAGCGAAATACATTATAAATGTTCCATACCATATGGAAATTTGAAAGAAATATATCATGATTGGGTTGGAGAAGATGAGTTGCAATTCCAAGGAGTTGATATTTAAATAGTTAAATGATAGATGCTGTTACGTTTTTAGGATTAAAAATGAAACAAATTGATGGTAAAATTATTCAATTTAACAGAGAATTCTATGATGCATTGGTTCAATTTTCTGCTGATTACGAAAATGTCGTATATCAACAAGCTCAGAGAGTTATAAACAAATTATCACCAGAATTACTCATTAAAATCTGTAAAAAATTTGGCTTAAAATATAGTATCATGCTCATTGATACGGATTTAAGCAAGGATATACCTGAAACATGGTTTTGGTGTAATAATGGCTACTTTCATTGGGAACCAAATAACTTTTCATGGGAAGCAAGTGGATCTTTCTCTAGTTTAAATGAAAGGCTTGCTATAGCATTTGGTATGGGTAAAGAACCATACTTCAACGAAGTTTTCAATATAATAAATGAATTGGAAGCAAAACAAGATTACAATCCAATTGAATGTGATTTGATGATCACGGGGTTGGCGCAATGAAAGGTTGATATACATGGCTGAAGGTGCTTGGGCTGTAACCAAAGATGGACAGGTTACATGGTGCACAGCACCCCCAGAAAAAAGAGGCAAAGGTAATTGCCCACATGTAGATCACCAGCGAGTTGAAGATGGCGAAACAACAGATGAATTTTTAAGCAGAACCGCCAAACAACAAAAAAATGTTGAATTAGATGTGAATGAAGAACCACATGAGATAACACAAGATGAAATAGATTCAATAGCCTCTAAACTGGATTCAATAGTTGGTATAAAATTAACAGAAGAGAATTTAAATGAAGTTTTAAATAGTTTAACCCCAGATCAAATGCAACAAGTTACAGAAATTGGGTTTAAAGCGGCTCCAATGTTTGGTTTGCCATTTTCAGATGAGGATTATGATCAAGAGGTAATAAATACACAAATGTATTTTGCCAACCTTCCAGATTATGGAATAGGTGGAAACAGATCTTCAATTGCACAAATGTTTGATAAAATTGGGGAATCACCAATGAACAATGGTGAGAGCATGGATGTTGAGCATTCATATAAAGAAGGTTTAACTCCAAACGAATATTTTGTTGGATTACCAGTCAGATTGTCACTGCTCCAAAACGCAACAGCCACGGCTTATGAAACTCAACCGTGCTATAATCCTTCACATAACGCGATGCCCCGCCATGGTCGGGCAGCGTAATTACAGAACTACCCCGCTAACTGTCCAAGGTCACGCGGGGTTTTTCTCTTCTTTCCACCGTTCGTCATTCCCTTCTCACCAGCACTAGACCGATGATGCCTATAACGAGTTGGATTACCAGTCAGATTGTCACTGCTCCAAAACCGCAGTATTTACGGTAGTTATCGGCATCATGTTGAATTACCAGTCAGATTGTCACTGCTCCAAAACGATATCTCCGTCGTCCTCAATCTCGACAGAGTTGAATTACCAGTCAGATTGTCACTGCTCCAAAACTACTCCCGGATATTTTTGGTTTCAAAAAGAGTTGGATTACCAGTCAGATTGTCACTGCTCCAAAAC